>CAMWIG010000019.1 GCA_947174295.1 uncultured Alistipes sp.
CGTAGGACACGTTCTTTCTCGTAAGCTCCGAACCGGTAATGGCGGCCATTCCGATGAAGCTGCCTACCTCGATCATGGCGGGCAGCATGGTGTGCTCCGTTCCGCCGAGCGAGTCGACTCCCTCGATGGTGAGCAGGTTCGAGGCTATGCCCGATATGCGTGCGCCCATGCGGTTGAGCATCTTGCAGAGCTGTTGCAGGTAGGGCTCGCAGGCGGCATTGTATATCGTCGTCGTGCCTTTGGCCAGCACGGCGGCCATGACGATGTTGGCCGTGCCGGTCACCGACGCCTCGTCGAGCAGCATGTAGCAGCCTTTGAGCTCCTTGGCCTTGACGGAGAAGAACTCCTCGCCGGCGTCGAAATCGAACTCGGCGCCCAGCTTCTGGAAGCCTATGAAGTGGGTGTCGAGACGTCGGCGGCCGATTTTGTCGCCGCCGGGCTTGGGGATGTAACCCACGCCGAAGCGCGCCAGCAGCGGGCCGATAATCATGACCGAACCGCGCAGACGCCGGGCACGGCGGCGGTAATCTTCCGAGGTGAGGTAGTCGAGGTCGATGTTTCGTGCTCGGAATGCGTAGGTGTCGCCGGATATCTCCTCGACCTCCACGCCCATGGCGCGCAGCAGGTCGATGAGCTGCATGATGTCGATTATTCGGGGTATGTTGCGCACCACGACGCGTTCCTCGGTGAGGAGCGTCGCGCAGATGATTTGCAGAGCTTCGTTCTTGGCGCCCTGCGGCGTTATGTCGCCATGAAGGCGGTGTCCGCCTTCGACTTTGAAGATTGCCATAATCGTAAGGTTCGGTTTGAGTAGTTAAAAGTACGAAAAATAATCGGGAAAACAGCATGCCGCCGCACCTAATTTTTGCATTTCGGGTGCGGCGGCTCGCTATTCGTCTCGTTTTCGGACGGAAGGCTACTCTGCGTCGACGAACTTGTAGAGCTGGTCGCCGCGGCGAATCGCCGTGTCGGTGCGTATCGAGCACAACGTGCCCTGCCGTACTGCGTCGGTCGGCGTGCCGTCCTCGGCGTGAAGCTCCGCGAGGCGCTGCTCGGCGACGCCCGTGGTCGCACCCATGAAGAATATCTCCTCGCCGACGGCCAGAGGAGCCGCCTCGACCATCACCTCGGCAACGGAAAGACGTTTGTAGAAGTTGGTCACCTTGCCCACGTAGACCTTGCGCCTGGTGGCCGACGAGCCGTAGCGTGCGCTGTGCTCGACGGTCGGTGCTCCGGCGTAGTAGCCCTGCCAAAATCCGCGGTTGAAGACCGTGGCGAGCTCCTCTTTCAACGCTGCGGCGTATTCGGGCGTGTATTGTCCGCTCTCGATAGCCCGCAGTGCGCGGTCGTAGCCCTCGACCACGCGCTTGACATACTCCGCGCCGCGTGCGCGCCCCTCGATTTTCAGTACGCCGACTCCCGCGTCGAGGAAGCGGTCGAGGAAGTCGACCGTGCAGAGGTCTTTGGGCGAGAGGATGTACTGTCCGTCGGTGTCCAGTGCGGCGCCCGTCTCGCGGTCGGTAATCGTGTATTTGCGGCGGCACAGCTGGCGGCATGCTCCGCGGTTGGCCGAGCACGAGGTCTCGTGCAGACTGAGGTAGCATTTGCCCGATATGGCCATGCAGAGCGCGCCGTGGGCGAACATCTCGATGCGCACTATTTCGCCGCGCGGGCCGGTAATCTGCTGATTGCGAATCTCGTCGGCGATATGGCGCACCTGCGCGAGGCTGAGCTCGCGCGCGAGAACCACCACGTCGGCCCACTGCGAGTAGAATTTCACCGCCTCGACGTTCGTGATGTTGCATTGCGTGGAGATATGCACCTCCATGCCCGTGCGGAATGCGTAGAGAATGACAGCCATGTCGGATGCGATGACGGCGGAGATGCCGGCTTCGTGGGCGCGGTCGACAAGTTCCTGCATGGTGCGCATCTCGTCGTCGTACATTACGGTGTTGACCGTAAGGTAGGTCTTCACTCCGGCTTCGCGGGCCGTGGCCGCTATGCGGTCGAGGTCGTCGAGCGTGAAGTTTGCCGCCGAGTGCGACCTCATGTTGAGCTTCCCGACCCCGAAATATACGGCGTCGGCTCCGGCCGCAATCGCCGCTGCCAGAGATTCGTAGGACCCCACGGGGGCCATTATTTCAATGTCACTGCGTTTCATTGCAATTCAAAATTCAAAATTCAGAATTCAAAATTAAGCCTGCGGGACACGGTTGAATTCCGAATAGATAATTGTGTAAATATGTCGTTATGTTTTTATGTCGGTGGACTGCGGAAAAATAATTCTGAATTTTGAATTTTGCATTCTGAATTTATTTCTTCCTCCCCATCAGCCCTTTGGCGAACTCCCTGAGGTGCGTCGTGCGGTCGGCCGGAACGCTCAGCGTGTCGAGTATTCCGAGCGCCCGTTCGAAGCGCACCGAAATCTGCTGCTCGGTCAGACGCTCCACGTCCAAAGCCCGGTAGAGCTCCTTCACGCGGGCGATTTTCTCGTCGTCGGAGAGCGTCGCGTCCTTGTATGTCGTGCGCAGTACGTCGCGCTGCTCCTCGTCGGCCCGGCTCATGGCCGTGACCATCAGATATGTCTGCTTGCCTTCGAGAATGTCGCCGCCGATGCGTTTGCCGAGCTCCTCCTCGGCGCCGAAGCTGTCGAGCAGGTCGTCCTGCAACTGGAATGCGAGTCCGAGCTCCACGGCGAAGCGGTAGAGCTTGCGCACGTCCTCTTCCGAAGCGCCGCCTATGACGGCGCCGATTGCCGCCGAGCCGGCCAGCAGCACCGATGTTTTCAGCTCTATCATGTGCATGTAGTCGACTACCGAAACCTTCGGGCGGTGTTCGAAGTCCATGTCGTACTGCTGTCCCTCGCACACTTCGGCAGCCATTTTGCTGAATATGTCCATCACGCGCGGCAACAGCGCCTCGGGCGTGTGTCGCAGCAGGCGATAGGCGCATATCATCATCGCGTCGCCGGAGAGTATTGCCACGTTGGCCCCCCATTTGGCATACACCGACGGCTTGCCGCGGCGCACGAGGGCGTTGTCCATGATATCGTCGTGCAGGAGCGTGAAGTTGTGGAACACCTCCACAGCCGTGGCGGCAGGCAGTGCGGCGCGCACGTCGTCGGCATAGAGTCCGCATGCGAGCAGCAGCAGCATCGGCCGCAGGCGCTTGCCTCCGCCCGACATCGAGTAGATGAGCGGGGCATAGAGACGTTCGGGTTCTATGGGCACGTCGAGCTGTGCCAAATGACTCTCGAAGGAGGCGAGAAGTTGTTCGTTCGTCGGCATCATGACAATTGCGTTTTTTCGGTTAACGCCCCAAAAATACAAAAAAAAACGTTGCGGGAGCGGAATTTTTTTATAACTTTGAAACATTGTAAATTTCTTTAACTAACCAATAAATACAACATCAACGATGAAAAAACTTGCGATAGGAGTAGACATCGGCGGTATCAACACCGCATTCGGTCTGGTCGACGACGAGGGAACGCTCTATGCGGAGTATGTGATTTCCACCAAGAAATATCCGCATTTCGGCGATTACCCGCAGTATGTGGCGGATCTCTGCGCCGCCATGAAGACCATGATCGGCAGCGTGTCGTTCGACTTCGAGCTGGTCGGCATCGGCATCGGCGCGCCCAATGCCAACTACCACGCCGGCACTATCGAGGCTCCGGCCAACCTCTGGAAGTTCACCGATGCCGACACCGATCGCGACGAGTCGCGCCGCATATTCCACCTCGCAGCCGACATCGAGCGCGAGTTTCCGGGCACGAAGGTGCTCATGACCAACGACGCCAACGCAGCGACGATAGGCGAGATGGTCTACGGCAATGCCAAGGAGATGAAGGACTTCATCATGATTACCCTGGGTACGGGTCTCGGTTCGGGCTTCGTCGCCAACGGCGAGCTCGTGTACGGACACGACGGTTTCGCCGGCGAGTTCGGCCATGTTGTCGTGGAGCGTGGCGGCCGTCAGTGCGGCTGCGGACGCCGCGGCTGTCTGGAAGCCTACGTCTCGGCTACGGGTATCAAGCGCACTGCTTTCGAGCTTATGGCCACGATGACCGAGCCCTCGGAGCTGCGCGACATCGCATTCAAGGATTTCGACTCGGCCATGATTTCGGCCGCAGCCGAGAAGGGCGACCCCATAGCTCTCGAAGCCTTCCGTTACACGGGCGAGATGCTCGGCCGCGCGCTGGCCGACGCCGTGACGATAACCTCGCCCGAGGCGATATTCCTCTTCGGCGGTCTGGCGAAGGCCGGAAAGAAGATTTTCGACCCCACTCAGTGGTACATGGAGGAGAACATGATGGCCGTGTTCAAGAACAAGGTCAAGCTCCTGCCGTCGGGCATCGAAGGCAAGAACGCCGCCATCCTCGGTGCTTCGGCTCTGATATGGCAGAACATGAAATAAACGCGTCGCACGCGATGTCGTAAAACAGGAGCGGTCTTTTTCGAGACCGCTCCTGTTTCGTTTGTCGCAAAATATTCTTACCTTTACGACATTATTACTATGCAACGATGAAGAAGCTACTCGCTATCATGGCGCTGCTGTTCTGCGCAGAGAACATGCAGGCGCAGAGTGCGGCCGAACGTGCCGCCGACCTTTTCGACGACTATGCGCGCTGGCGCCGCGTCCCGGCCATGACGGCCGTCAGACCCGCAGCCGACGGCGAACACTTCTACGTCGTCGACCGCGGCGGAATCGTGCGCATGAGCTATGCCGACCCCGAGGAGCGCACCGGCATGCTGCCCGTGAGCGCCGGCAGCCCTTCGATTGCCGGGTTCGAGTTTTCGGCCGACGGTTCGCTGCTCGTGGCCGACGGCAGCACGCCCATCTACCGCCACTCCTTCACTACCGACTACCTGTTGTGCCGCGACGGCCGCACGGAACGAATAGCGCCCGAGGTCGAGGGCAAGCGCGACGCCTCGTTCTCGCCCGACGGCCGGATGATAGCCTTTTCGGCCGGCAACGACCTGTGGCTCTACGATATCGAGTCGTCCGCGACCCGCCGCCTGACCGACGACGGCGAGTGGAACTCGGTAATCAACGGCACGACCGACTGGGTCTACGAGGAGGAGTTCGGCTTCACGCGTGCCTACGCCTTCTCGCCCGACAGCCGCCGAATCGCCTACCTGCGTTTCGACGAGAGCCGCGTGCCCGAGTTCGAGATGATGCGCTTCGACGGCACGCTCTACAACCGCGCCTATTCGTTCAAGTACCCCAAGGCCGGCGATGCGAACTCCACGGTCACGCTCCACGTCTACGACACGGCGACAGGTCTCACGCGCGAGGTGTCCGTCGATTCGGGCCGCGACCAATACATTCCCCATATCTGCTGGACTCCGGGCGGCGAGCTTTGCTTCTTCCGCGTCGACCGCCGCCAGCGCTGCTTCGAGGTGATACTCGACCGCGGCGGCGAGCAGCTTACGGTCTACCGCGAGGAGTCGCCGCGCTATGTCGAACGCCCCTCGGGCGATGTCGTGCAGTGGCTCGACGATGACCGTTTCATAGTCCGCGAGGAGACCTCGGCAGGATGGTGGCACCTATATTTATATAGCGTTGCTAAGGGCCGCCTGCGTGCGTTGACGCAGGGCGAATGGGAGGTTACGCAGGTGGTTGCCGTCAGCGACCGTTACGTGTGGTACATGTCTACCGAAGCGTCGCCGCTGCGTCGCGACCTCTACCGTATCGACCTGCGCGGCAAGGGCAAACGCCGGCTCACGGGCGGCGACGGCTGGTATGCCGTGCAGCCCGGCGCAGGTATGAAATACTACGTGGAGTCGTTCTCGTCGTCGACCCTCCCGGGCCGCATATCGGTACATACGGGCGACGGCGCCGCAGTGCGCACCATTGCCGAGGCGACCGATGCCGCCGATGCTCCCCGCCGCGAGTTCTTCACGTGGACGACCGAGCGCGGCGACTCTCTGAACGCCTACGTGGTCTATCCGCGCGGATTCGACCCCGCGAAGCGCTACCCGGTGCTGCTTACGCAGTACTCCGGGCCTGGTTCGCAGGAGGTCGCCGACCGCTGGCGCTACGACTGGTGCGACGCTCTCACGGAGGCTGGTTTCATCGTGGCCGCTACCGACGGCCGCGGCACGGGTTTCCGTGGCGAGAGCTTCAAGAAGCAGACTTACGGCGATTTGGGACACCTCGAAACCGAAGACCAGATTTCGTTCGCCCGCCACTGGGCCGCACAGCCGTTCGTCGACGAAGAGCGCATAGGCATCTACGGCTGGTCCTACGGCGGATTCATGGCTCTGAGCTGCGCCCTGAAAGGCGACGGGCTCTTCCGCATGGCGATAGCCGTCGCTCCCGTCACCTCGTGGCGCTTCTACGACTCGATATACACCGAAACCTACAACGGACTCCCGTCCGAGAATGCCGCCGGATACGACGACAACTCGCCGCTCAACTTCGCCGACCGCCTTTCGCCCCGCACGCGTCTTCTTATGGTGCACGGCACGGCCGACGACAACGTCCATTTCCAGAACTCGATGGAGATGGCGCGGCGGCTCAACGCCTGCGGCGCACAGTACGACATGATGGTCTATCCCGACCAGAACCACTCGATGATGCCCTCCGATACGGGCAACGTACGCCGCAAGATGCTCGCTTACGTACTCGAAAATCTCTGATGCCATGCCGCAGCTGACGATTGCTTCGCCCGTGGGGGCCCTGACGCTCACCGAGGAGCGGAACCGTTTGGTTCGCATAGAGTTCGCGGATGCCGGAGCGGCCGACCGCACGCCGCTATTGGAGTCTGCCGCACGTCAGTTGACGGAGTATTTCGCAGGCACGCGGCGCGACTTCGACATTCCGCTCGCACCTGCCGGCACGCTGTTTCAGCAGGAGGTGTGGCGTGCCTTGCGGGATATTCCCTACGGTACGACGCGCTCCTACAAGAGCGTGGCCGAGGCCGTGGGCCGTCCACAGGCGTGTCGCGCCGTTGGTATGGCCAACAACCGCAATCCTCTGCCGATAGTGGTTCCATGCCACCGCGTGGTGGGAGCGTCCGGCGCGCTGGTCGGTTATGCGGGAGGTTTGGACGTGAAGCGCGCGCTGCTCGATTTGGAGCGCTCGGCGGTGGCCGAAGGGCTTTTTGCGTAGACCGGACGGCACGCCGGCGTCAGAACATTGCCGACATGCCGAGTCCGAGAGTCAGACGGTGGAGATGCTGTCCGCCTGAGACGACGGCCGGTGCGAAGTCGTAGTCTAATCCGAGGCGGAATCCGAAGTTGTCGGCCGCGACGCACGAGAGCGAGAGCCCGGCGCCTATGACCGCGCCGCTGCGGCCTATCGTCGTCCCGGGGTCGATACGGCACGCAAGCCGGTGCTCCCAGCCTGCGGCGATGCGCGACCCTGCGGCGATGCGACGCGAGAGAGGGTAAGAGAGGCAGAGCCCGCCGCTGGCCGAGAGCGATTCCAGCGTATGGCCGCTTTCCGAGCCGTCGAGCCGCACGCCGGCCCGCGAGACGGCGAACCGTCCGCCGATGCCCGCATATGGCGAGAAGAACCATGCACCCTGCAATGCTGCCGAAGCTCCCTGGGCGAACGAAATGCGTCGTCCGCCGACGTCGTAATGTCCGGGTATGCAGGCTAATGCGAGCTCCACGCCGAAGAACAACGGTCGTCGGAAGCGGTCGAACGACCACGTCTCCTCATCGCGCAGTAGCCCTCTGTCGCGAAGTATCATGTCGGCGAACATGTAGCCGAGTTCCGTCGCCAAGATTCCTATTCCCGCACCCACCATGACGTCGCTCATCCAGTGGCGGTTGTTGAGCTGCCGCATCACGGCCACGGTCGTCGCCGCGGCGTATCCGCCGACGCCGAACCACGGGCTGCGGCATCCGTATTCGCGGCGCAGCATCGTCGCGGTCATGAATGCCGTGGCGGTGTGTCCCGACGGAAAGGAGTTGCGCGCCGAGCCGTCGGGCCGCATCGTGCGCACGGAATATTTGCATGCGTTGACCGCTGCGGCCATGATGGCTGCGGAGATGGCGTCCGATACTAACATGCGTCCCCATGAGCTGCGGCTCTGGTATACGCAGGTCTTCATGCCGACCATGAGTGCCGCCGGAGCGTATTGCAGCCAGTCGTCGGTGCGGTTCGAGAACGACGGAGCCCATGCCCGGCACATGCCGTTGAACTCGACGTCGCATGTGCGAAGAGCGGCTCCTGCGGCAATCAGCGGCACGGCCGTGCATGTCGTGCGCACGAGCGTCGTGCGATGACTTTCACGCGTGATGCCGGCGAAGCCTGAGCGGGTTCGGCACAAGAGGGTGTCGGACTGTGCCGAGGCAGTGAATACCGCCGCCGTGGCCGCCGCGACCGAGAGCACCGTCCGCCTCATTGCTGTGGGGATGCGGAGCGCTCGGCCCGATGTGCGATTCCCTGCGTCAGATACCGTTTGTTGTTCCATAATGCTGCAAATGTAGTCAAAAACGGATAATAATAGCATATTCGGACACGGAAATGTCGCATTCGGACAATTCGGAATGCGGCATGGCGCTGACCTCATTCCGATGTTTGCGGTTTCGGCCGGTCATGGCGAATTGTTTTTTAGTTGAAAAATGATTATTTTGTACGGACTGTTAAGTCTTTTTTCGTTTTTTCCCGTCTTAAAGGCGAACATGTTCAGTTAAAAATCGAAAAAATGAAAACTAACGAACAACGAATGAAAACCATCGGACGGCTCGTAGTCGAATCCCGCGACGCGGTATACCGTTTCGCTCTGTTCCGTCTGGGTTCGCGCGACGAGGCCGAGGATGCAGTGCAGGACGTCTGTCTGAAACTCGTCTCCGGCGTCGACCTCGCATCCGTCGGCAATGTCCGCAGCTATCTGATGCGCTGCGTGTCGAATGCCTGCGTCGACCGTTTGCGGAGCCGGCGTTCGGATACCCGTCCCGTCGAATGCGCCGCTGCGGCGGAGCCGGCCGACCCGACCGAACGCGAAGCCGGGCGTGTGGGGCGTCTGCTCGCCGGGCTTCCGGCGGAGCAGGCGGAGGTGATACGGATGCGTATTCACGACGAGCTGCACTTTACCGAGATTGCCGAGATACTGGATATCCCGGTGACGACCGCGAAATCGCGCTTCGCCTACGGAATCTCCAAGCTCAGACGGCAGCTTTCAGCCGAGTCCGATTGTTAGACATGCGATTAGAAAACGAAAAAAAAGAGAAAATCATGAAATGCGAATTTTTCCGTGAGAATATATGGGCGATGTTCGACGACGAAGCGTCGGACGCAGCTCTGCGGGCCGAGATGGAGGCCCACACCGCCGAATGCGCCGAGTGTGCGCGTTTCCACCGCCAGACTGCCGCTGCTGTCGAGGCCGTGACGCCGCGATGCGAAGCGACGGCTCCCGAGTCGCTGACGCGGCGAATCGAAAAGACCGTGCGTGTGTCGCACAAAGGTGCGCTGCTGCGCTCGCTCGGTGCCGTGGTGTCGGTTGCGGCCGTGGTGGCGATAGTCGTGAACGTCGCTCTGTCGGCATCCCCCGTGCGTGCGGCCGGGAAGTGTTTCGGCACGGCGGCGGAGCTCTTCGAGAACTCGAAGACCATATCCATGCTTCTCGAACTGAGAACCGAGCCGACCGAAAATATGGAGTACATCGACCCCTCGGCCGACTTCGTCGAGTGTCGTCTCGACGCGGTCTGCGGCGCCGACGCCGTGGTGTGGCGTTTCGACAAGGGCGGACGCGTGGCCGTGAGCGACGGCCGCATAATGACGCAGTGGCTGCCGGAGCAGAAGCGCGGATGGACTGGGTTCCTCTGCGATGCGAGCATCGACGCCGTGATGCTGGCCAATCCGCGCATGCTGATGGTTGCCGAGCGCGAATACGCCGCTACGCACAAGGGCGTGCGCTACGATATGACCAACGACGGCACGACGGTTCGCGTCACGGTCGACGCTCCGGCGCAGGGCGACTATTCGCAGAGCGATTACATGCTCAATACTTCGATTGCCGAGTCCGACAACCGTCGCGTGTACTGCTTCGACGCGCAGAGCGGTCGCCTGCTGTCGGCTGTCGTCAGCGTGCGTACCGCATCCGGCGAGGTCGAGGTGCTGCGCGTGAAGTCGATAGCCTACGACGAGCCGCTGGATGCCGTCGAGGTGGCTGCCGTGCCCGGGGATATCGAGTTGCAGAACATGCTGACGCTTGATTACGGCTCGCGCCTTGCCGGCATCACGGCGCGTCAGGCTGCCGAAAAGATAGTGCGTGCGTTCGAAAAGTGGGATGCCGCGCTTCTCGACGAGGCGCTGGTCTACTACGGGCCTGTGATGGCGAAGGTGCGCGAGATGTACGGGGGCAGCGTCGCCGTGGCATTCGGCGAGCCGTTCCGCTCGGGCGAGTATCCCGGCGAGTTCGTCCCGGTGCGGCTGGTGCTCGCCGGCGGCGGAATATGCGAGATGAATCTGGCGCTCAGAAACGACAATCCTGCCGGAACGTGGATTATCGACGGCGGAATCTGACGAAACCTCGTCCTGCCCGAAAGAGACGCCCCTGCCTTCGACATAAGGCAGGGGCGTCTCCGTGAGCGGTCGTCGTGCCGCGCTATTTGAACGGCGAATCGGGCTCCTTCGACATGACGAGATAGAACATTCTGTCGAGGAATCCGGGCGCGAACTTCTTGATGAAGTGCGTGGCGCGTCCCTCGGCCTCCATCAGGCAGAGACGCTTGCGGCGAAGTATGCCGCGCTCGACGATGCGGGCCACCTGCTCGGCGGTCATCATCTTGGCCTCGTCGCGCGGCGTCTCGCCCTGACACGAACCGTCGGCCGTGAGCGCCGCGAAACGAACGTTCGAGGCGGTGAATCCCGGGCAGGCTATCATCACGTGCAGTCCCTTTTTCAGGTTTTCGATACGCACCGTTTCGAGGAATCCCGTCATGGCGTATTTCGATGCCGAATATCCCGTGCGGCCCGGCAGTCCGTGCAGACCGGCGACCGACGAGATGCCGACCAGCGAGCCGTGCGACTGTTGCAGGTAGGGCAGTGCGTACTTGGTGCAGTTGACCGTACCCCAGAAGTTGACGTCCATCAGCCGGTGCAGCACCGCCAGGTCTACGTCGTCGAATATCGCGCGCATCGAGAGTCCGGCGTTGCAAATCAGCACGTCGATGCGGCCGAATGCTTCGACCGCCGTGTCGACGAGCGCCTTGCACTCCTCGGGTTTGACCACGTCGACTGCCCGGAACACGGCCCGGCCGCCTGCGGCGCATATTTCGGCCGCGATTTTTTCGAGCTTGTCGGCACTGCGTGCTCCGAGCACCACTTTGGCTCCCTCGGCCGCGTAGACGCGGGCCATGGCTTCGCCTATGCCCGACGATGCGCCGGTTACGATTATTACCTTGTTTTCGAGTCGTTTTTTCATATGTCAGTCATTTATCGTTATTTGCAGTGTGTCGTATGCCGGCAGAACACCTTCTGGCAGACGCCGCAGTACGTCGGCGTGCAGACCGATTTCGTGCGACATGTGCGTGAGGTAGGCCGCACGCGGCGCCACGCGGCCGATGAGCTCCAAGGCCTCGTCGACGCAGAAATGCGACGAGTGGCGCTCCCAGCGCAGGGCGTTCACCACCAGCGTATCCACGCCGGCGAGTTTGCGCTCCTCCTCGGCCGTCAGGCGGTTGAAGTCGGTCAGGTAGGCGAGCGGCCCGATGCGGTAGCCCGTCGTGCGGAAGCGGTCGGAGTGGAACCCCGCGACGGGCACGACGTTCACGCCGCCGACATCGAACGGGAGCGACTCGTCGATTTCGTGCAGCTCGATTTCTGGAACCCCGCGGTAGCGGTCGTCGCCGAACGCATAGTCGAAATCCTTGCGGACTGTTGCGGCGGTGTGCGGGGCGGCGTATATGTCGACGCGCCGTATCGTAGGCGGATAGTCGACGAAGTTGAAGGCTCGCACGTCGTCCAGCCCTCCGATATGGTCTTTGTGCTCGTGCGTGAGAAGTATCGCGTCGATGCGCCGCACGCCGGTGCGCAGCATCTGGTATCGGAAGTCGGGGCCGGCGTCGATGACCATGCGCACGTCGCCGCATTCGACCATCGCCGACGTGCGGAGACGCTTGTCTCGCGGGTCGGCCGAGCGGCAGACGGGGCAGCGGCATCCGATTACGGGCACGCCCTGCGAAGTGCCGGTTCCGAGGAAAGTGAGTTTCATAATGCGAAGATACGAATAAATCGATTCAAAATTCAAAATTCAAAATTCAAAATCGCCCTTCGGGGTATGAGAGAGTCTAAGATGAGACGGCAGAAACGAATAACCCGATTCGCAATCAACCCGCCGAATGCGGTTTTTCCTCCTCCTTAATCTCATCGGACAGGGCGTGCGTGAATACGCCGAACGGCCGCAGGAGTTAATCCTGCGGCCGCTGCCGTGCCGCGCTGCCCCGGCGAAAACCGAGCCGCGTCGGTGTATCGAAACGCTGGCTACATCGTCTGTTCGATGTTCCACACGAATGCACGCGAACCCTGCTGGCTCGTGGCGGCGTCCATGGCGCGCAGAGCGTCGAGAACGGGGGCTACCTTCGCGTCGTCGACGATGGCCAGAATCGAGGCGTTCATCGACGGCCACGCATGCGTGCCGTAGTGGGGTTCGCCGTCGTTCGAGCCGCGCCCCTCGGTGAGGGCCCATTTCGTGAAGCCGCGCACGCCGCAGTCGTCGAGAATCTTGTGTACTCGGTCGGTGAGGGCCTGATTGTAGGATATGAATATCGCTTTCATGTCGTTCGAAGTTTATGCGTTTGCGGTTTTCGCCTGCTCGCGCTCGATGCGTTCGCGCTCCTTGCGCTGCTGGCGGTTTACGAGCACGGAGTAGAGTGCCGGTACGATGAAGAGTGTCAGGATGGTCGAGAACGTGAGACCGCCTATCACGGCTATACCCATGGGCTGCCACGTTTCGGAGCCTGCGCCGGAACCTATCGCCAGCGGCACCATTCCCAGAATCGTCGTGAACGAGGTCATCAGAACCGGGCGCAGACGGCTGCGGCCCGCACGGACGACAGCCTCGAACACCCCTGCTCCGCGCTCGATGAGAAGGTTCGTGTAGTCGACCATGACGATACCGTTCTTGGTCACGATGCCCACCAGCATTATGGCGCCGATGAGGGCGATGAGCGACAGCGGCGTGGAGGTCATCCACAGCGCGAGGAACACGCCCGTGAAGGCGAACGGTATGGTGAACATGATGATGAACGGGAACATGAGCGACTCGAACTGCGTGGCCATGACGATGTAGACCAGAATCACGATGAGCACGAACAGCATCATCAGGTCGCGGAACGCATCGCCCTGGTCTTCGATCGTACCGCCGATTTCGAGCGCCACTCCGTCGGGCACGTCGTAGGAGTCGATGACCTCGCGCACGGCCGTCACCATGTCGCCCAGGGCCACGCCCGCACCGAGCGAGGCGTTGACCTCGATTACTCGCTGGCGGTTTTCGCGTTCGATCGACGGTGCGGCGTACTCCTGCTCGACCGTCGCCACTTCGCGGAGCTTCACCGGGCGTCCTGCGGCGTTGTAGAGAGTTATGTTCTCAATGTCCTCGACCCGGGTGCGGAACGGTTCGGCGTAGCGCACGACGATGTCGTACTCGTCGCCGTCCTCGCGGTATTTCGAACACTCGAATCCGTTGATTCGGTTGCGCACGAACTGCGATGCCGTGGCGCTGTTCATGCCGTAGTATGCCAGACGGTCGCGGTCGAACACGACGTTGAACTCGGGGCGCAGGTCATCGCGCGAGAGCTGCACGTCGCGCAGACCGTCGATTTTGCGCAGCCGCTCTTTCAGGTCGTTGGCTATCTCCGTCGTCTGGTCGATGTCGTATCCGAAGACCTTCACGTCGACGGTGCTCGAACCGCCCATGCTGCCCTGATTGCCGCCCGGAACCACCGAATACGACACGACCTCGGGTATGCGGTCGAGATGTCCGCGCAGAAGGTCGGAGATGACGTATATCGAGCGGTCGCGCTCCGTCGAGCGCGGCAGGCGCATGTTGTAGTTTATGATGTGCGAGCCGGTGGTCTGCATCGCCGCGAAGGCGTTCGACGAGGAGTTGGCGCCGGCCGATGCCGACACGAGCTCCACTTCGGGGAATTCGCGGTAGATGATGCTGTCTATCTGGCGTGCGATGCGCGAGGTGTACTCGACCGAGAGGTTCTGTTCGAGCTTCACCGTGGCCGATATGCGCCCGTTGTCCGAGGGCGGGAAGAACTCCGTCGGCACGCGCGAAAGAAGGCCGAGCGAGAGCACGAAGAGAGCCATCATCGTAAGGATGGTGATGCGCCGGTGCGTGACGCACCATCTCAGGGCGCGTTCGTAGGCGTCGTCGAGCCACGAGAGAGCCTTGTCTATCGGTTTGTAGACGATGCCTATTCCCTTGTAGTCGTGCTGTCCGCCGTCGATTTTGAGAATGTAGGCCGAGAGCATCGGCGTGAGGGTGATTGCCGCCGTGGTCGATACGCACACCACGATCGAGACTATCCATCCCAGCTCGCGGAACATGATGCCCGACAGACCCGAAACCATCGTCAGAGGCATGAACACGGCGACGACGACCAGCGTCGTGGCGATGACCGACAGCCACACCTCGTTCGTCGCGTAGATGGCCGCCTCCTTGGGGCTGGAACCGCGCTCGATGTGCGTGGTGATGTTTTCGAGCACCACGATTGCGTCGTCGACCACCATTCCGATTGCAATCGAGAGCGACGAGAGCGATATGATGTTGAGCGTCGACCCCGTGGCGAAGAGGTAGATGAACGAGCAGATGAGCGAGATGGGTATCGTCAGACAGATGATGAACGTCGCACGCCAGCGCCCGAGGAATACCATGACCACCAGCACCACGAAGATGAAGGCGTACATGATGGTCTCCGACAGCGAGTCGATGGAGTCGGTAATCTCCTGCGAACCCTCGAATATGAGGTTCATCTTCACGTCCTTGGGCAGCGACCGTGCGATTGCCGGCAGGCGCTTCTGAATGTCGTGCACGATGTTGACCGTGTTGGCGCCCGACTGCTTCTGAATCATCACGCGCACGCCTAACTGACCGTTCACGCGTTCGTCCATGGTGGCCTTTTCGAGCGTATCGCGTATTTCGGCCACGTCGCTCAGCATGACGGTGCGTCCTCCGGCGTTGGAGATTACGATTTTACGGAGCTCCTCGCTCGAATCGAACTCGCCGTCGGATTTGAGGTTGAACGTGTTGTTGCCGATGTCGATCGTGCCGCTCGGGATGTTGACGTTCTCGGCGGCTATGATGTTGCCCAGCTGCTCGACCGTGAGGTTGTAGGCTTCCAGCCGGCGGGGGTCGACATTGACCTGCACCTCGCGTTCGGGAGCGCCCATGACCGTCACGGCGCCTACGCCGTTCACGCGGTTCAGCACGTTGACGAACTTCTCGTCGAGTATCTTGTTAAGCGCCGGATAGCTCTCTTCGGCCGTGATGGCGAGCATCATGACCGGCATCATCGAGGTCGAGAACTTGAAGATGGTGGGGTAGTCCACGTCGTCGGGCATCATCGACTGCGAGCGCGACACCACGTCGCGTATGTCGTTCGCCGCCTCTGTGAGGTCGGAGCCGTACTCGAATTCGAGCGTAATCATCGAGACGTTGTCCGACGATTTCGACGTGAGCTTTTTCAGGTTGTTCACCGTGTTGAGGTTGTCCTCCAACACGCGGGTTATGTTTGTTTCGATATCGGCGGCGTTGGCACCCGTGTATGTCGTGATGACGCTGATTTGGGGTATCTCGATTTCGGGATACTGGTCCACTGCGAGATTCCACAGCGAGAATAGTCCGAACACCACCACTCCGAAGAAGAGCAGGCATGTCGAGACGGGCTTCCGCACCGCGCTTTCGTAAATTTTCATCTGTCGATTCTGTTTTTCGTGTTGCTACTCCTTGATTTCCACCGGCGCACCGTCGTAGAGACGCGACAGAGCCGTGACGGCCACCTGCTCGCCGGGCTCGACTCCCGACAGAATGTCGACCGACGAGCCGACCTGGCGGCCGACCTTGACCGAGCGGCGCACGGCGCGGCCGTCCTCGATGACGTAGAGGTAGCGTTCGGCCGAGCCGACCTGCTTCTGCACGGCGACGTCGGGAACGAGCACGCCCTGCTTTTCACCCATGTCGAACGTCGTGCGGGCGAACATTCCGGGGCGCAGCCGGCGGTCGGCGTTTGGCACCTCGACCTCGACGGTGAAGGTGCGCGTCGTGGCGTCGAGCGCCGGGTGTATGAGGGCCACCCGGCCGGTGAATGCCGCATCGGGGAATATGTCGACGGCGATGGCCACTTTCATACCCTCGCGTACCGCGGGAAAGTACTGCTCCGAGATGTTGACTATCACTTTCAGCGGGTCTATCTGCATGACATGCAGTATGGGCTGTGCCGAGAACAGGTCTCCCGGGTCGTAGTTGCGGGCCGTGACGACACCAGTCAGCGGCGAGAGAATCTCGATGTTTCGACGCAGGTTGGCGACCACCTCGCGCTGTACGTCGAGCGCCGTCTTCTGCTGGTCTATCTGCTGCTTGGATATGCCGCCTGCCTCGTAGACGGGCAGCAGACGGTCGTAGTCCGCTTCGAGGTTGCGCAGCTGCAACAGCTGCTGGTTGTACTGCGTGGGGTCGAGAGTCGCCAGAAGCTGCCCCTGCTTCACGCGGCTGCCGACATCGACCAGAATGCGGTCGATGTGCACGCCCTGCGCCGCCGGTGTTATGTCGTTCTCCTTGTAGGGCTCGATTTCGGAGGTGAAGACCTCCGACAGTACGACGTTCGCCGCAGCGGCGGTTTCGGTGCGCGTGAGGATGCGCTCCTGCGCGACCTCCTCCGTCGCCGGGCCGGTTTTGCCTTTGCCGCCGCATGCGCTGACGAGGAGCGCTGCGGCCAGAATCATTGCTGACTTCTTCATAATGCTATCTGTTTTTTCGTTTTATCTTTCGTGTCCGAGAATCTTCTCGTAGTCGGCCTGTGCCGAGAGGTAGTCGTAGATTGCCTGCGAATAGTTCAGGCGGGCCTGCGTTTCGGCCAGCTGCGCCGAGTTGAGTTCGAGAATGGTTCCCGCGCCGGCGCGGAACCGCGTGTCGGAGATGCTGTACGCCTTGGCGGCCTGCTCGACGGTGCGCTCCTGCGAACGCATGGTCTCGCGGGCGGTCAGAAGGTCGTTGATTGCCGAGCGCACCTGCACGTCCACCTGCTTGCGAGCGTACTCCTTTTGGAGCCCTATCTGCGCAATCTGGTTCTTTATCGAGCGCGCCTGCTTGGATTTGCCGAGTCCCGAGAATATCGGAACCGATATCTGCACGCCGACCGACACGGGATGCTGCCAATAGAAGCTGTTCTTCGATATCGCGGCCGCCGTACCGGCTTCGCTGCCGTCGCCCATGCCGCCGAACCCGCCGAATCCCGAGCGGTCGAGGTCGTTGCCCGAGTAGGAGGCCGTGGCGAACGCACCGATAGTCGGCATGCGGCTGGCGTTGGCTACTTTGAGCTGACGTTTCAGAAGCTCCTCCTGCAAATCGAGCGTGCGCAGGTCGCTGTTCTGCGAAATGTCGGTCGAGAGCGTTACGGCATCGGCCACCACGGCGCTCCACTCGTCGAGCGACCCCTTGACGTCGAGCTCCACATCTTCGGGAAGCGACAGATACATTTTGAGCATCAGCTTGGCCACCTTTATCGAGTTCTCGGTTTGCAGAATCGTCGGTTGCAGGTTGCTCAGCTGCACCTCGGCCGTCAGAAGGTCGTACTCCGAGGCCAGACCGTTGTCGTACTTCATGCGTGTGTCGTCGACCGTGCGCTGTACGTCGGCCTCCGATGCCCGCAGCACGGCGAGCGACTGCTCGGCCAGCAGCACGTTGTAGAACGCTTTCTTGACCTCCGCCGCCAGGTTTATGCGCGACGAACGGGCGCTCTCCACCGCTGCCGCCAACTGCGTGCGGTTGAGTTTCAGCGTGCGCCACACCGTCGGAGCGATGAGCGGCAGCGAGAGATTGGCGGTTGCCGTGAGCGTGTTGTCGGCGCCGAACGAGAGACCTTTGGCAATCTCCTGTTTGACGACCGAGCGCGTGTAGCTGCCGTCGACGGAGAGTTGCGGCAGAAGGTTGGCGCGTGTTTCGCCCGTTACGTAGTCGTAGCGGGCCACCTCCATGTCGGCGATTTTGATTGTCGGGTTTTCGCTCAGGGCTATGTCGAGCGCTTCGTCGAGCGTCAGACGCAGCTGAGCCTGCGCCGCCATGACAGCCGTAGCGAGCAGAACCGTCAGAATCGTTTTTTTCATATCTGTATTTTCGTTTTTGTTATTTGCGTTTAAGATGTTTCTCCATGTAT
>CAMWIG010000020.1 GCA_947174295.1 uncultured Alistipes sp.
CGATCTGCTGCGACATACCCGGGCATTCATCGACGCACTGAACGAACGGCCAGAAATCGCACGCGCCTACACGACATTCGACACCAAGTTCCCGCAGTTCATGGTCGAAGTTGATGCCGCGAAGTGCAAGCGTAGCGGCGTGTCGCCGACCGACATACTCAACACGCTTTCGGGCTATGTCGGAGGAAGCTACTCGTCGAATCTGAACCGTTTCACCAAGCTCTACCGCCTCATGGTGCAAGCCGCACCCGAGTACCGGCTGGATACCGGCGCGCTCGACAACATCTTCGTGCGAAACGGCGACGGCGAGATGTCGCCGCTGTCGCAATATCTGACCCTGACGAAAGTCTACGGTTCGGAGAGCCTTTCGCGCTTCAACCTCTTCTCGGCCATCGCCGTCTACGGCACCTCGGCCGAAGGGTACAGCTCGGGGCAGGCCATTCAGGCAATCGAAGAGACGTCGAAAACAGCCCTGCCCGAGGGTTACGGATACGAATTCGGCGGCATGTCGCGCGAGGAGGCTGCGACGACCGACACCACGACCGTCGTATTCGTCATCTGCATAGTGTTCATATACCTGATTCTTTGTGCTCTGTACGAGAGTCTCTTCATTCCGTTCGCAGTCATACTCGCCGTACCGTTCGGACTTGCGGGCAGCTTCGTATTCGCGCAGTTGTGGGGATTGGAGAACAACATATACATGCAGACGGGACTCATAATGCTCATCGGACTGCTCTCCAAAACGGCAATCCTGCTGACCGAATACGCCTCCGACCGCCGCCGTCAGGGAATGAGCATCAACGCAGCGGCCATGTCTGCCGCCAAGGCGCGTCTGCGACCGATTCTGATGACCTCGCTCACGATGGTATTCGGCATGCTGCCGCTCATGTTCGCGCATGGCGTGGGTGCGAACGGAAACATATCGGTAGGCGTAGGAACAGTAGGCGGAATGCTGGCCGGAACGGCTGCGCTGCTCTTCGTCGTGCCGTCGCTATTCATACTTTTGCAGCACATGCAGGAGCGGCTCATGCCCGAACGCACCGACCGCTCGAAAACCGAACGATAACCGAAAACGCAAACCGAGAATGAAAAGACTCAAAACAATTCTGACAGGCCTGCTGCTCTTCGCAACGGCCGCCGCAAATGCCGACAACGACCGGCCGATTCAAACGAGCCAGCTCCCGAAAGCGGCGCAACAGTTCATCGAACGACACTTCGCAGACCGCAAGGTGGCTTTGGCAAAAATGGAGACGGACTTCGTAAAAAAAAGCTACGAGGTGATTTTCAACGACGGCTGCCAGGTCGAATTCGACGGAAAGGGCGAGTGGAAGGAGGTAGACTGCAAATTCACCGAAGTACCGGCCGGCATCGTACCCGCTCCGATTGCCGAATATGTCGTCAACAACTATCCGAACACCGAAGTCGTAAAAATCGAAAAAGACAGTCGCGAATACGAAGTCAAGCTGTCGAACCGCATGGAGCTGACATTCGACCGGCGGTTCAACCTCACGGATATCGACTACTGACGACTGCGCCATACGGCAGTCGGGGTTCGCGAGACGATTGCAGTGCATCGGTGCACTGCAATCGTCTCGTCTGTTTTAACACCCCGCCGCGCAATACCATGGGCAGCGCATCATGCGACCGCCGGCACTCCGCCCGCGCGACGACACGGCACGAAAGGTCGCGGCACAGCAACGGCACCGCATAAAAATATCGGGCGTCCCGCAATGGGACGCCCGATACGACGTTAGGATGATTCGGTTAGTTCGCGAAATGAATTTCGTAAACTCGAACACCGCCCTTAGGATAAATAGTAACCTCTTTGGCCTCGTCGATGTCCAAATCGAAAGTTACGGTGGTCAGAGTTCCCGAAGCAGAACCGACCCATTTGGCATCACCGACATCGGATCCATCGACACTCAATGCGACCGAACGAGTTGCATCGCCTTCGCTGCCGCCGGTATTGGAACCGACAACTGTAATAGTACCCGAAACAGGAGCAGTGAACTTGAAACAACGGTTGTCCGCACCGCCGGCGCCACCGGATTGGAAGTAGCAGCGATCGACATCGTTAATCTTGTTCTGACCGGCACGCATCGACTTACCGCCAGACATAACACGAAGACCGTCATAGGTAATATCGAGATCGGTCGGCTGGTTGCTGCCGATATTCGCAATTTCCGTAGCCCAGGGCTGGTCCGTAAAGTTCCAATCGTAAGCATAGGAAGTGACGGCATCAGGGTCAGCATAGGTGAGCTCGATTGTCGCATAGCGGTAGCCTCCCGAGCAAGTGATGTAGATCTCTTCATCTCCGGCAAGTTCAATACCGTCAAATACTGTTATCTCCTGATAACCCGTTCCAGGCTGCGAACCAGTACCGAAGGTCTTGCTATTGTCCTGACTAACGGCATTGAAAGTCAAAGTCTGCGTAGCTGCACTGCCGCTCGGATTGGTACCGTAAATCTTCAAGGTAGCAGACGTCGTTGCCTTAGGCACCTTGAACCAGATAGCACGCGACGTAGTCTTGCTCGCACCGCCTGTACGCAGACGACGACCTTCGCTGCGCTCCTCAACCTTGAAGGTGCCACCCAGCGACTGAATACGCAAATCCACCCCGTTAACCGTGTAAGTAGCATCGGCGTTCGAGTTGTCGGATGTTGTGATATTTGCAGCGGCATTATCGAATCCTGCATCGTTGAAATCCCACAGAACGGTGGTCATTCCGCCAATAATCACTTTCTTGACCTTGAACGTAGCCGTCGCAGCTTCCGAAGCGACATACTTCGACGAGGTCGAAACCGGCTTGGCTACGACCGAAATCTCGTACTCGCCGACCATGAGGGCGGCAACCGCAGCAGCGTCGATGGTGAACGAAGTCTCGACAACCTCCGACTTCTTGCCCTGGAACGTCACCTCATACGTAGCGGCGTTCTCGACAGCGGTCCACGAAGCGGTTACGGCCTGCTCGGTGCCCTGATCGAAGCTGGTGTTGTCGATAGTAACATTGGGAGCGGCAAGCGTCTCGACAGTGTTCTCGGGCGTCAGGTCGTCGGTCCATACGACCTTCGTGACGGTCACGGCCGAACCTGCGAGCACGTAGATGTCGTTCTCGCCGACGAGGTCGCCGAGGACTACCTTGTGAGTCTCGCCGTCGGCGAGCAGAACGTAGCGGTCGGCACCGACTACGACCTGAACCGACGAGTTGATGCCTCCGTCGAGCGTGGTGACCTCAACGGCACCCACACCCTGAGCGCGGAACTGCAAAGCGTTGTTCTGAGGAACGCCCTGACCATTGACCGTAGCGGCCGATGCGAACGAGATACCCTCGCTCATGATAATCTCGGCAGGAGCGTAGATGCGGATGTTCTCGATAATCTGGTTGGTCTCCACGGTCTCGGTATCGAACTTCGTCTTGTCGGTGAAGTCCCATACGGTGGGCTCGGTAACGGTTTCGAGCTCGGTAGGACGAACGATGACGGGAGCCGAAGCGTTCCACCAGCGGGGGTCGCCGGCACGGTTGGCGGCGATGATGCCGTTGGTCAGGTACATCTTACCGGCAGCCGAGTTGGTGCAGGGGTCTTCTTCGAGAATCAGACCTCCGTCGGCGAGAGCCAAAGCGGCAGTGAACGAATCGCCGTTGAGGTTGACCGACTTGGTCGGGAAGAAGGTGTTCTGATCACCGTTCTTGCCGGCGTACATGTGGCCGATGTTGTAGTAGATGTTGCCCTCGCAGATGGGAGCGTAGTTCTCGTTGCTGTCGCGGGTCATGCGCACCCACCAGCTGTTCTCGGTCTCGCCGGCGCTGTTCATGTTCATGAATACGCAGTCGGTAAGGGTGAACGAACCGAGCTCGGTCGGAGTCTTCGAGGTCTGAGCGGGCGAATAGCGGATATGGAAGATACCCGAGTTGTTCGACGAGGTCAGAGTGGTAGTCACGTAGTTGAACGTACAGTTCGAAACCGCTACGCTGCCGATTCTCTCGGTCGCGGGGTTCTCCGAGATACGGAGGAACGAACGTGCGCAGGCATAGAACGTCGAGTTTTTAATCTCGATTTTGCCGTAGTTGCCGCCGCGGATGTCAATGAAGTCGCCGCCGCCCGAACCGGTAGCGTTGATGTCGTGAGCATAGACGCCCTCATATACGAGGCTCTCCACATCGCAGCCGGTGGCTCCGTTGAAGATACCCTTGGTGTAGCCCGTGAGCTCGCAGTTGATGAACTCTACGTCGCCCATCGACGCACCCGTTACGAGGAATACGCCGCACTTGTTGCCGCCGTCGATAACCACATCCTCGAAGTGAATCGAGGCTGCGGCCGTGTTCTTGAATGCGGCGCGGACTACCGGCTTGGCGCCGGCCTCGGTCGACTCACCGTAGATTTCGAGACCGTAACCGAACTCGTAGGGATCGTAGATACCCTCGCCGGCATTGAGCGGCATCTCGGGAGTGAGGTCGTAAGCGATGCCGTCGTTGTAGGCCAGCAGCAGCTTCACGTTGCCCGTGGCACCCTTGATAGCCTGAACGAAAGCCTCGGAGCTCGCGATGCGAGTCGTACCCTCGGTGTCGGGACGAGTCCATGCGGTAACGAAACCGCGGCCGCCCGACTTGCCGAACAGAAGCGTGAACTTGTAGTTCGAGCAAACATCGAGATTCTCGATCAGAACCTTGCACTCGCTCTTCTCGGCATCCGACAGAGTCATAACGACGGGGGTTACGCCCTCGACGGGAACGACCGGCTCGATGCGAACCGACGTCAGGTCGTTCTTGTCCTCGGCATCTTCCCAACCGATGGTTACCGACGATGCGGTACGCGCTACGACGAACGGATTCAGCGAGGCGCGAACGGCCGAAGTGGTTACATAGTCGGTCAGATAAGCCCAGTGCGACGGCTCGACCTTCGACGAGACGGCGCGAACGCGGGCGAAGAACGACTTGTCGACTTCGAGATCGCGCACCGTGTAGGGCACGTCGTCGTTGGTAAGCTCGAAAGTATGGGCCGGCAGTGCGGCAGCGTAGTCGGGAGCCGACACGATCTCCACCTCCTTGCCGTTCTCGTCGGTATCGGTGGTGACAACGGCCTCGAACACTTCGAGAATGTACGACTCGGCATTCGAAACGGTGCTCCACGAGAATTTCACGTCCGTACCAGCGGATGCGATGACATCGGCCTCGAAGTTGAGCGGTGTCAGCACGCGGGTATAAGGAATCTCATCCATGACCTCATCGACATCCGAGCAGGATGCTGCGAACATTCCCGCACAGAGCATGAGACCGAATTTCAGATTTCTGAATATCTTTTTCATAATTTTGTTAATACTTGACGATTATAAGTTTTCGTAACCGAAGTCGTTGACGAGCGAACCCTGAGCGTTGCTGAGGTTCTGACCGAACAGAGGCCACGTCG
Source organism: uncultured Alistipes sp. (assembly GCA_947174295.1). GTDB lineage: Bacteria > Bacteroidota > Bacteroidia > Bacteroidales > Rikenellaceae > Alistipes. The sequence goes on from CAMWIG010000020.1 coordinate 5,406, forward strand.
AACGCGGGTAGGGATCGTTGTAGGAGTTGTTGTAGAAGTACTTCCAACGATAGGACATCTCATCCTGATAGGTGGCAGCCGTCGACTTCGACGAAGAAACCTGGCAGAATACGCCCTTCGAGAGGAAGTCGAGACGGTTCCAGCCGCCATCGTCATCCTTGCCGTTGTAACCGGCCGGAGTCTTGCCGATTTCATCGGCTTCGAGACCGAAGAACTCTATGCCCTGGCCCTTCTCGCGCCAATATACGTAGTAGGTGTCGAACGTAGCCAGCACCTCGGTGCCCTTGTCGTTCTTGAAATCCTTGGGCTCGGTGTAACGTGCGTAGTCGGAGTACTTGCCAGTCATCGTGGCGAGCGACTTCATGTCGTCCGAAGCCTCGTCGAGTTTCAGTTTGAGAAGACCCCAGCGGATAAGATCCTGCTTGCGGAGGAACTCGCCGACGAACTCCAAAGCACGCTCGTCGATGATAGCCTTCATGATGGTGCCCTCGGCCTGATAGTCGTCGATAGCGGCCTTGTCGTTGCCGGCGGCCGAACCGAGAGTCAGAGCGTTGACGTAGGCATCGGCCTCGGACTCGTGGCCGGCGTATGCACGGCGGCGAACCTCGCCCAGATAGGTCTTGGCCTTGGCCAGACCGCCGCCCTCACCCTCGGAGAGGTATGCGGCCAGCTCGGCTGCCATGAGGTAGACATCGGCATAGCGCATCACGATAGGCTTGCAGCCGTCGCCCGTACCGCCGGGATAGTCGACCATCCACTCGTAGCGGTACTTGCCGAAGAAGCAGTTGGTGGCGTTGCGCATCTCCCAGCCGCCGTTCTTGTCGTTGGCATCCTGGTTCCAGCGCATGAAGACGCACGACAGGTCGCGGCGAACGTCGTTCGAACCGTACTTCCACCACAGCGTGGGGTTAGGGCCGGTAGCGCCGCCTTTCGACGAGTTGTCGCCGATGAAGGGAGAGTTGGCGGTGTGAGGATAGGCATGAGCGTAGTTCCAACGGCCGCGGGCATTGCCGAACGGCTGAACGAACATAACCTCGCGCGAATCGGTCAGGTGCGAGAAGTTGTTGAACTTGCGCCACAGGCTCTCGTAAGTGGTTTCGAGACCCAGACGGCCGCTCGTGATGACATCTTCGAGGTGTCGGAGGGCCTTCGGATAGAGAACGGCCTTCGACAGCTCGGAATCGTTCGACAGACGGAGCGAACCGAAGTTGCCCGTACCCGTCTGACCGTCGTCGGGACGCCACGAGAAACCGGCGGCGTTCAGAGCCACGCGTGCGTAGAGACCCTTGGCGAATGCCTTGTTCATACGGTCGGCGTTCATCGTTGCTGCCGACTCGTAGGGCCAGTAGAGATAGCCGATAGCCTCGTCGAGGTCGGAGAGCATCGACTTGTAGAGGTCGTCGCGCTCGGCCTTCGGGTCGTACAATGTCTCCGAAGTCAGCGGCGAACGGTGCAAGGGCACGTCGCCCCACATCTTCATGAGCTCGTAGTAGTAGAGCGCACGGTAGGTGAGAGCCTCGCCGAGAAGGTGGGCCATGTCGGCACTGGTGCCGATGCTGCCGTACTGGCGAAGTCCCTGAATTGCGAGGTTGGCACGCTCGATACCGATCATGATTTCGTTGTAACCGTTGTTGCTGGTGTTCAACGAACCGTTGTCAATCTGGGTGTCGTACTCCGACAGAGTGTACTCCTCGACCTTCGCACCCGATGCCTTGGAACCGTTTTTGAGCTCGATATCGGTGTTGTAACCGTACATGTGGTTCAGACGGGCATTGTAGGAGTTCGTGTGAGCGAAAATCTCGCCGATACCTATGACCTGGTACTCCGCCAGCTGGTAGTTGGCGAAAACGACCGAGGCATCGAACGTCGACTGCGACTCGACATCCAGAACGTCGTCGAGACACGAAGTCATCAGACCTCCCATCAGGAGAAGTGCTGAAATGCTATATAATACCTTTTTCATATTAAGGATTCTATTCTATTTTATGCTGTGATTAGAACGAAAGGTTGATACCGAACACCCACGAGCGGCTCTTCGGGAATGCCGAGTAGTCGACGTTCGGGGTCAGAGGCGTGGAACGACGGGTGTCGACCTCGGGGTCGTAGCCCGAATAGGGAGTCAGACAGAAGAGGTTCGTACCCGTAGCGTAAACGCGAACACGGTTCAGGCGAATCTTCTTGGTCAGCTTCTCGGGGATGGTGTAACCGATCGTCAGCGAAGCCAGACGCAGGAACGAAGCATCCTCGACTGCCCAGCTCTGAGCGACACGCTTGTTCGAATAGGGAGTCCACATCGTGCGGCCGGCATTCATGGCAGCCAGCTGGTCGGGGTCGTTCACGAGCTCGCCGGTAGTCCAGTCGATATTCGACCAGCGGTTGTCGGGAGATACGGTATTCAACGCATTCTGACCCTGATTCTGCTTGATGGTCGAGAACTCGATTTTGTTGGCGTTGTAAACCTTGTTGCCGTAGGAGTAGGTGAAGTTGGCCGCAAGGTCGAAGCCGTAAGCGTAGGCCGTGAGCGAGAAACCGCCGGTGAACATGGGCTGTACGTTGCCGATGCGAACTATGTCGTTGGCGGTAATCTTCGTCGGGTCGTCGTCGCTAATCTTGGCGAAGCGGGGCGAACCCGGACGAACGGCCGAGCCGGTGATGGGCGACGAATCGGCGATACCATCCTTCAATACCCACACTCCGTTGGTATATTCGAAGTCGTCGACAGTGTACATGCCCTGGTTGACGTAACCGTAGATGTCACCCAGAGGACGGCCCACCTGAATCATGTAGTCGTAGTTGATTTCGGTCGAGAACATACCTGCCGAAGCGGTAATCGAAGGCAGACCGCCGAGGTCTACGACCTTGTTCTTGTTGAACGAGATGTTGGCGTCGAAGTTGATGCCCCAGTTCTCCTTGCGGACCAAAGCGGCTCCCAACGTAACTTCGAGACCCTGGTTCTCGACCTCACCGAGGTTGCGGTACTGAGTCGAGTAACCGCCCGTGACGGGGAAGTTGATGAGAAGGTCCTTCGTGTTCGACTTATAGACCTCGACGCTACCGGTCAGACGGCTGTTCCAGAAGCTGAAATCGAGACCGATGTTATGAGAATAGGTAGTCTCCCACTTCAAATCGGGATTCGACATGGCCGAACCGTTGGTCCAGATGACCGTACCCTGCGAAATCCACGAGGTGGCCGATGCGCCGAACGTGGTCGACGTCTGACCCGACGGAATGTTGTTGTTACCGGCGGTACCGAAGCTGTAACGCAGCTTCAAGTTGTCGATCCAGCGGGCCGACTTCATCCACTCCTCGCCGGAGATGCGCCACGATGCTGCCACCGAGGGGAAGTAACCCCAGCGGTTGCCGGCCGAGAACTTCGACGAACCGTCGGCACGCATCGTACCGGACAGCGTATACTTGCCTTTGTAGTCGTAGTTCACGCGGCCGAAGAACGAGAACAGAACGTCGTCATTGGCGTAGACGTTCGACGCAGAGAGCGGGTGCTCGCCCGAGGCCATGAAGCGCCATGCCATGTCCGAAGTGAAGAAATCGGGGAAACCTTCGACGACGGTAGTCATCGTGTTGGCACGGGTTACCATATACTCCTGACCCAAGAGGATGCTCAGGTTGTGATCCTCGGGAAGAACCTTGGCGAAGTCGTACTGCAAAGTGTTCGTGTTGCGAACCTTGTCGCGGAACTGGCCCTGCCACTCGGTCAGAGGCTTGTTCTGATAACCGGCCGAAGCGTAGCGCGAAGCATACGACGAAACGCCGTAGAAGCGGTCGCGGGTCTGCTTGTAGTCGTCGATACCGGCCTCGACGCGCAGGCGGAGGTTGTCGATAATCTCCCAGTTGAAGGCTGCGTTGGCATTCCACGTGGTGCGGCTGTAACGCGAATCGTTGTCGGCGATAGCCTGCAACGGGTGTACGTAGTTGTTGTAATCATCCGGGTTGTCCTCCTCGACGATAGCCGCATAGCGGGGAATCGGAGAGTAGACGATGGCGTTCTTCAAACGCGAGTTCGACGAAGCCGAACCGCGGTCGTTGACGCCGTTGGCGCCGGAACCGGTCACGTCGACATCCGAGTAACGGACGTTGACGTCGATCGACACGCGCTTGTTGGGCTTGAAGTTACCCTTGAACGCAAGGTTGTTACGCTTGTAGTCCGAACCGACCATGATGGTCTTCTCGTCGTGGTGCGAATAGCTGGCCGTCCACTTGAACTTGTCGCCGCCGCCGGCAACCGAAAGGTTGTGATCGAACACCGTACCCTCGCGGCCGAAAACCTGGTCGACCCAGTCGTTGGCCGGCATGCCGCGGTAGAGATCCATATCCTCCCAAACGCCGTAGTTGGCGATGTAGAAGCTGTCGAGCTTGCCCGAAAGCTGAGCATACTCGTACTGGGTACGCACGAAATCATAGGTATTCTGAGGTACGAGAGCCTCCTTGTTGGCCATCTTCTTGAAACCGGCGTAGAGGTTGTAGTTGACGGTTATGCGACCCGACTCACCGCTCTTGGTGGTTACGATAACTACACCGTTCGCACCGCGCGAACCGTAGATGGCGGTCGAGAAGGCATCCTTCAACACGTCGATGGACTGAATGTCGGAGGCGGGAATATCGGAGATGCTCTCGGCAGGGAAACCGTCGACGATGTAGAGAGGCGACGAATCCTGCGTGATGGAGCCGGTACCGCGGACGCGAATCTTCACGTCGGCGTCGGGGTCACCCTCGGTAGCGGTCACCTGCACACCGGCCATACGGCCCGACATGGCTTCCGAAACCGAAGCGACTGGCATCTGAGTCAGAGCCTCGGCGCTGACCGACGAAACCGAACCGACGACATCGCGGCGCTTGACGGTCGCATAACCCACGACCACGACCTCGTCCAACTGGGTCGACATGTCGTGGAGCGTGACGTCGAGATAGGTCTTGTTGCCTATGGCCACGCGCTCGGTCTGCATACCGATGAACGAAATAACGAGAGTCTTCTTCGAAGCATCGGGTACGTCGAGCGACCACGTACCGTCCACATTCGTGCTGGCTCCCAACTGCGTACCGTCGACGATAACCGATGCGCCGATGACCGGCTCTCCGGTAGAGTCCTTGACGATACCTCCGATTTTCTGAGCGGAAGCCGAGAGGGCCACACCCACGCCCAACACGAAAGTCAGGACGATTTTCAGAGTAAAGTTTTTCATAAGAGAGAATTTGGTTAATAATTTGTTAAGGTTTTTCCTTTTTCAAACGTCGATAATTGTTAAAAAATTTAAAAATCCAATAACTTTTTCAACGTAAAATTACTATACTGCCCGCAAGCGTTCGGGTAAATTTTATCGTTTTATTCGGATTTTTTATCAACCCCCGGCAAGCGCCGCACAGGCCCTCCGAAAACGGCTTTTTCGCGCGTTCGTTTTCGACAAACGGCACCCGACGCAACATACGGAGAACAGTGACAGCGAGTTCGGCTCTGCGCTCGGATTAATGAAAACGTTGGCCGTCGCCTTCGTTTTCCCGGCTCGGCATAGTCCGAACAAGTTCGGCTCTGCGCTCGGATTAATGAAAACGTTGGCTGGCGCCTTCGTTTTCCCGACTCGGCATAGTCCGAACAAGTTCGACCCTGCGCTCGGCTTAATGAAAACGTTGGCTGGCGCCTTCGTTTTCCCGGCTCGGCATAGTCCGAACAAGTTCGACCTCTGCGCTCGGCTTAATGAAAACGCTCATATTCGAGCGAGGCCCAAATGAACGGACCGACGCCCTTGCAGTCGTTCTCGATAATCGGCTCCGAGATGTAGTAGTCGAAATCGCCGCTGCGCATGGTTTTGCCGCCGAGGCCTGCCACGGCACAGCAGTCGGTTATCGAGATAGTGCCGTCCTCGTTCTCGCGCACGAAACGCTCGACGAAACGCTCGTAGAGACGCCGCGACTCCTCCTTCATATCGGCAGGCAGGTAGCCAAGACGCACACCCTTCATCATGGCGTAGACGAACATTATCGAACCCGTAGCCTCCTCGTAGTTGCCTTCGCGGCCGGGAGAGTCGAGCACCTGGTACCACATGCCGCTCTCGGGCGACGCATACTCGGGCAGAACATCGCAGATATGGTTCAGAATATCGACCATGGGCTGCGTAGTCTCGTCGACGCCCAGATACTGCAACGTCTCGACGATGGCCATGGCGTACCAGCCCATGGCACGGCCCCACGCATGGGCCGACTGTCCCGTGGTCTTGTCGCACCAGAACATCTCGCGCGACACGTCGCAGGCGTGGCGGTAGAGACGCGTGGCGGGGTCGTAGGTGTGCTCGGCGACAGCGACGAACTGGCCCACGATGTCGGCTTTCAGATTGTCGAAGAGTTCGCTTTCGCCGTAGTTGCGCACCGCATACTCGGCATAGAAGGGTTCGCCCATGTAGAGACCGTCCAGCCACATCTGGTGCGGATAGGACTTCTTGTGCCAGAATCCGCCGTCGTCGTTGCGGGGATGCTCCTGCAACTGCACGAACACCGTGTCGAGCACAGCCTTGTAGCGCTCCTCGCCCGTGCGCTCGTAGAGAGCGAACAGCGGTCGTGCCGGACAGACATGGTCGAGGTTATAGTTCGATTTCTTGTAGGTGATGACCGAACCGTCGGGGCGAACGATCGAGTCGTAGTACTTCACGACATAGTCGTACACGTCGTCGCAGCCGTAGACGTCGGCCACATCGAGCATCGACAGCAGTTCGAGGCCGGTCGTGTAGTTCCACTTGATTTTACCCTCGGGAATGCCGTCGAGCGTGGCAGGCGACGGATGACGCTGCATTTCGCTGCGCACCATTCTCACCGAAAGAGGTTCGCCGTCGAGGAGGGTTTTCTGGCCGCAGGCCACGGCTCCGAAGAGCAAGGCGAGGGCGCAAAACATGTTGATTACAGGTTTCATACTCTATTGAAAAGGTTTGTTATTTGTTCTTTTGCGTACTTTTCAGGAACTCCGCGGGCGACATGTTGTTCTGTTCGCGGAAGCAGCGGCTGAAATATCCCGGATCGGAGAATCCGACCTTGTAGGCCACCTCCGACACCGAGTACTGCCCGGTTTGGAGCAGAGCCCGGGCCTTGTTGATGCGGTACTCCTTGATGAGTTCGACGGGCGACTTGCCGGTCAGACTCTTCAACTTGTTGTACATCGTCGTGCGGCCCATGCCGAGGTGCGTAGCGAGCTGGTCGATGGTGAGCTCCGAATTCTCGACGTTGTCCCCAATCCATGCCATGGCATTTTTCAGGAACTCGCCGTCGCGATCGGTCACGACGATATCCTCCGTTCCGAAGTCGATGACATGGCGAACCTCCGAAGGCTGCGACGCCTGCGCAGCGAACTTCTCGGCCAGCTCTCGCCGCTGACGCAGCAGATTGTCGATACGCACCAGCAGCAGGTCGATGCTGAACGGCTTGGTTATGTATCCGTCGGCGCCGTACTCCATGGCCTTGATGCGGTCGTCGGGCGAGTGCTTCGCCGTGAGCATCACCACGGGAAGATGGCTCATCGAGAAGTCGTGGCGTATGCGGTTTATAAGCTCTATGCCGTCCATGTTGGGCATCATCAGGTCGGTGACGATGATGTCGGGCGAGTCGGATTTGATTTTGGCAAGCGCCTCCACTCCGTCGTCGGCCTCGATGACATGGTAGGTGTCGACCATGCTGTTGTAGAGGAACAGACGCAGCTCGCGGTTGTCCTCGACGATAAGAATCTTCGGCGCTCCCTCGGGCGTCACGACATCCGTGCGGCGTTCGTTCTCGACCGAAGTATAGTCGCTCACCATGTATGCCGCACGATTCGCACTGCCGTTTTCGCCCGTGAAGTCGATCTGCTCCATGCCGAAGTGGGCATTGCCGAGGCGCAGCTTGACCGTGAAGGTCGAACCCTCGCCCTGCCGGCTCGCCACCGAGATTTCGCCGTGATGCAGCTGAACGATGTCGCGGCAGAGCGACAGACCGATACCCGAACCCTTGATGTTGTTGGCAACGGCGCGCGAGCCCTGCACGAAACGGTCGAAAATCGAGTTGAGCCTATCCTTCGGTATGCCGATACCGTTGTCCTTGACCGACAGAAGCACGCACTCCTCGGCCTCGCGCAACGACACGACGACCTCGATACGACCGCCGTCGGGCGTGAATTTCAGGGCATTCGAGAGCAGATTGTAGACCACGCTCTCCATGCGTTCGATGTCGACCCACACCAGAATCGAACGGCTCGACACCGTGAACAGCAACTCTATGCGGCGCTGCGAGGCCATTTCGCGGAAGTCGTCGAGCGCATCCTCCACGATCGGAATGAGGTCCACGCGCGAAATTTTGAGCTCCATCTTGTTCTTCACAATCTTGCGGAAGTCCAGAAGCTGGTTGACGAGCGCCAGCATGCGCTTGGCGTTCTTCTGCGCGAGGTTTATGCTGATACTGCCGCGCGGCGAGAGCGTATCGTGCTTCTGCACGTCGTCGATACCGCCGAGAATCAGCGTGAGAGGCGTGCGAAGCTCATGGGATATGTTGGTGAAGAACTGCAACTTCATATCCGTAAGATTCTGCTCCATGTCCGCCTCGCGACGCATGAGAACGGCGGCTCGCACGATTTTGTAGACGACGAACGCCACACCGGCCACAAGCAGAACGATGAGCAGCTTGGCCCACCACGTCAGCCACAGCGGCGGACGTATCACCACGTCTATCTCTATGCCGGCGTCGGCCGCGGCGGGGCTGTTGACGAATGCCCTGACCTGCAAACGGTAGCGGCCGTAGGGAACGTTAGAGAACGAAGCGCCGTTGGCATGGCCGACGATGTTCCAATCGTCGTCGTAGCCGGCCAGACGGTACATATAGTTGATGCGATCCTGCAATGCGTAGTTGAGCGACGCGAATTCAACCCGGAAATTGGAGTAGTTGTACGGGAAGACTATGCGCCGCGCCTCAGGGATTGTCTTTTCGAGCGGCGAGTCGCCGGAGACCACGACCGACTCGTTGAGCATCTGCAAATCGGTGAATGTCAGCTTATAGTCTATCTTCGCCGACGAGATGACGTGAGGGTCGAAGAGATAGAGGTTGCCTCCTCCGGCGAATATCGCGAGACCGTCGCGCGTGAGCAGCGCCGCCGCCTCGCTGAATATTGCCGAGCGCATGCCGTCGTAGAGCATGTAGGTGGATATCATTCCGCTCGCGGGGTGCATGCGGGCTATGATATTCTCGCAGGCGACCCACACGTCGCCGTTAGCATCCTCCACCGCCGACAGACAGATGTTGCTCGGCATGCCGTCCTGAGTGGTATATCGGCGGAAGCGGGGCTCCCCGTCGCGGTACTCCTCGATGACATTCACGCCTCCGCCGTATGTCGACAGCCAGACGCGGCCGTCGGCACCCTTCATCAGGTGGATTATATCGTTGTTGCCCAGCGACGAAGCATCGCCCGAGCGCTTCTGCACCAGACGGAAGGTCATCTGCGACGGATCCTCCGTCGGATCGAATATCAGAAGTCCCTCGACCGTCGCGGCCAACATCCTCTCGTCGCTGTCGACCATCAGGTAACGAACCCGCGCGCACTCCTCGACGGGATATTGACCCATGCTGTTGCCCGCATTGAAGAACGACCGGCTGTCGGCATTCTCCAACATGTTGATACCGCCGCCGTATGTCGCGAACCAGAGCCGGCCGTCGCAATCCTCGGCAATGGAGTAGATATGGTCGTTGCTCAACGATGCAGGGTCGCTGTTCGAGTGCCTGAAACGGCGCAGCGAACCGTCGGGCGAAAGGCGGAAAAGTCCGTTTCCGCGCGTTCCTATCCACATGTTCCCGCGGGAATCCTCCCTAAGCGAGTAAATGCGGCCGAACGGCTTGCCCCCGTCGGTATAGCGGGCCTCCTCCCGGCGCTCCTCGTCGTAGCGTATCAGCTCTCCGCTGCCCGTGCCGACCCACAGACGCCCACGATGGTCGGAGGTCACGGCGCGCACGACATCCGACACGCTGTTCGAGAAGCGCGTGTCGACGCTCACCGTCTTGACCTTCTGATTAAGTGGCACCGCCTTGCGCAGGCCGCGCTCGTAGTGCGGCGAGAGCCACAGCACACCGTCCTTCGACACGTCGAAGCGAACGACGGAGTTCGACATCTGGCAGTCGGGACGCGTCGGGTCGTTGTAGAACGGTTCGACGCGGTCGTGTTCGGCATCGTAGTATCCGAAGCCGTACTTGTTGAGCTTAACCCACACCATGCCGCCGCCCTCGGCGACCTTGGTCAGCGTGTCGATGTTGTAGGATATCGTATAGGGGTCGTGGCTGTACGACCGGAAGTTCTCCAACGCAGGGTTGTAACGCGTTATGCCCGCATCGGCGGTGGTTATCCACAGCGTACCGTGCGAGTCGGTAACCATGTCGCGGATGCGCGACAGCGGAGTTTTGGAGTCGGCGATCGAGACCAGAGTCTTCGAACCGCCGTTGAGCGTGAATATCTCGCCGCGGCGGCCGCCGACATACATCACGCCGCGATTCGAATCGGCGGCAATCGACGTCAGGCGAACGCCGCACGACGGGATGCGCACGATGCTGAAATTGGACATGCCGACACGCACGATGACATCCTCGGCCATAAAGTACATGCGGTTGTTCATCTCGGCCGCCTGCGTGAAACGGTCGTAGGTGCGGCACAGAGCTTTGAGAGAACCGTCGTCGACAATCGAAATCTGCCCCTCGCGCGTGGAAATCCACAAACGGCCCGAACGGTCGAGATTCATCGTAGCCACATCGCCGCCGAGCTCCTCGGAGGTGTAAATCGCAGCCACTTCGGCCGGCCCGGCGTCATCGGAGGAACGCATGGCGACCAGTCCGAACTGCGGCACGGCAATCCACGTCATTCCCTCGGTGTCGTGCACGGTAAGTCCCGTGCGATAGTGCAAGGTGTCGAGCCCCTCGACCGAAGACATGACATCCTCGAAGCGCTCGTCGAAACGGTTGAAGCGGAATATGCGGGTGTCGTAGGTCTTGAACCACAGATGCGAGCACGAATCCTCGCTCACCGAGACGAAGCGGTTGAGCGCAAAGGGATATATGTCGCCGGGGTCGGTTCCGTAGTTTTTGAACGCATATCCGTCGAAACGACTCACGCCGTACCACGTGCACAGCCACACGAAACCCTTGGAGTCGGTGTAGATGTCGGAGATACGATCATGCGAAAGACCGTCGAGCGAAGAGTATTTGGTAAACACGTATTGGAGGGGGGGGGTGGCGCATACCCCCCGCTCGCACATGGCAATTACCGCTGCGAACAGAATTACGAGTCGTTTCATGAAGAAGCGTTTTACTGTCTCAAATTTAGTTATATTTTTCGATATCCGCAACTTTTACAGCGCAGGGTTCCAGCCGTCGTCACCGGCGAGAACGGCCTCGGCCGAGTAGTCGCGGGCGACGGTTTTCGCGGACAGACGCTTCGCCCACTTCACGCGGGATGCGGCCGCCCCGCCCTCGCCTTCGGAACCGTAATCGGCATAGAGGACCGTCTTCTCGGCATCGCGCTTGTTCCAATTATGCCAGCCCTCGGGGACGATGTGACCTCCCAGACGGCAGTTCACCAGCACCGTGCGCGCATGGTTGCGCCACGGACGGCCGAGGTAGCACTTCGTCACCCCGTCGTTGGCCGTGAACTCGCAGTCGCGGAACACGAAACCGTAGGCCTGTCCCTTGCAGGTCGATGCGGCGGTCACCATGGAGTTCGATTTGGAGTGCAGGCGGCAGCGCTCGAACAGAGCCGTAGCCGAACCGAAAACGAAGTCGGTGGTACCCTCCACATAGCAGTCGCACAGATATATGCGGGCATTGGGAACGTAATCCATGCCGTCGCGGTTGCCGTGGCCGTAGAGGTAGAGCGTGTCCTGATTGCCGAGAAAACGGCAGTTGCGGAACACGGCACGGTCACCGAGACACTGCACGGCGACGGCCTGACCTACGCATCCTGCGGAGTTCTCGAAAGTGAGATTTTCGGCCGTGAAGTCGGGAGCGCAGACATAGAAGCTCGACGAACCCGACGTGCCGACGTTATGGCCCAGAGCATTGGGTTTCGAAGCATAGTCGTCGTAGGTCAGCACCGCTCCGTCGCGGCTCTCGCCGACCAGATGCAGGCGCTGCTTGGTCTGCGGAACGACGATTTTCTCCTTGTACACGCCGTTGCGGACGAGCACTCTGATTTCGTGCTTCGAAAAGTCGGGAAGAGCATTGACCAGCTCCTGCACGGTGAAGAAGTCGCCCGAGCCGTCCTGGGCCACGACGAAATCGTAATGAACCAGATGCGCCGCAAGACGAGGTATCTCGTCGGCTATCTTGGCGGCGACCATGGCGGCAACCGCCCTCGCACCGCGAACGTTGAGATGCGTATCGTCGCGGCGGCCGTCGGGATACAGCGGGCATGTTCCGGGTGCGACCCACATATAGTAGTCGCGCGAAGCCTCCTCGCCCAGCGAACCGACCCAGCGGCGAGTAGCGGCCTCCATGTCGAAAAAGAGGACGTTCTCCTCCTCGGCCACGCGGCGCGCCTGAACCAGATAGTCGCCGTGGGTGTCGAGCAGACGTCCGTTCTCCCACGCCCGGCGAACGATGGAGTTCAGCACCACGGGAATGGCGCCGCGGCTGCGCGCCTCGAATATGAACTCACGCAGGTTCTCGGCATACCGCGCGGGCGACGAGTAGCGCGTGGAGTCGTTGATTTTGGCATCGTTGTGTCCGAACTCGATGAAGACATAATCGTCGTCGTGCAGTGCATCGAGCACCTTGTCCCAACGGCCTTCGTCGCGGAACGATTTGGTGGACCGGCCGTTCACGGCATGGT
>CAMWIG010000021.1 GCA_947174295.1 uncultured Alistipes sp.
TTGATTACTACGTAGCCGTCCTCCATGTACTCCAACGCGCGGGCCTTGGAGTAGTACTCGCCGACGGGCTCCATGCGTATGGAGGTGAGAACCTTGGCCTTCACGCCGTTGTCTTCGAGCGCCGACTGCAACGCCAGCGAGTTGATTATCGTGGCCAGCATGCCCATCTGGTCGCCCTTCACGCGGTCGAAGCCGCGGCGGGCGCCCTGCAATCCGCGGAAGATGTTGCCGCCGCCGATGACGATTCCTATCTGCACGCCGGTGGCCGCAGCGTCGCGAATCTGCTCGGCGTAGGAGTGCAGCACGTCGGTCGAAAGTCCGTATTTCTGCTCGCCTTGAAGCGACTCGCCGCTAAGTTTGAGCAATATTCTGTTGTATTTCATAGTCGATAATATCTGTTCCGACTACAAAGATAGAAAAGATTCCCCAATACGCAATCCGATATTGAGCGATTTTTTCTACCTTTGTAACATCAACGACGACAATGCAACGCAAGGAGTACAAATATCTCGATGCGGTCGACTCTCCGGCCGACTTGAAGCGCTTCGACCGCGAAGCGCTCCGGGCTTACTGCGACGAGCTGCGCCGCTACATCATCGAACAGTGCTCGGTCAATCCCGGGCATCTGGCGTCGAGTCTCGGCGCCGTGGAGCTCGCGGCGGCTCTGCACTACGTCTACGATACGCCGGCCGACAAGCTCATATGGGATGTCGGGCATCAGGCATATCCCCACAAAATCATCACCGGCCGCCGCGAGGCGTTCCGCCGCAAGCGCATGCTGGGCGGAATCAGCGGATTCCCGCGCATGGCCGAGAGCGAGTACGACGCGTTCGGCGGAGGGCACTCCTCGGTTTCGATTTCGGCCGCGCTCGGAATGGCCAAGGCCGCCGAGCTGCGCGGCGAGAAGCACAAGGTCGTAGCCGTCATCGGCGACGGCGCAATGACGGGCGGTCTCGCATTCGAGGGGCTGAACAACGCCGGCGCGAATCCGTCGACCGACCTGCTGATAATACTCAACGACAACAACATGGCCATCGACCAGGCAACGGGAGCGCTGAAAAGCTACCTCGTGCGCATCACCACGTCGAGGTGCTACAACCGCATAAAGCGCCGCGCATGGCGCGTGCTGGCGCATGCTCCGATTCTGCTGCGGCTCTGCCAGAAAGCGGGGAATGCCGTAAAGCAGGGCCTGCTGAAAAACAGCAACGTATTCGAGAGCTTCGACTTCCGATACTTCGGCCCGATAGACGGCCACAACATAGGCGAGCTGGTCGACACGCTCGCCGCGCTGCGCGAAATCGGTGGCCCGAAGCTGCTGCATGTCATGACGCAGAAGGGCAAGGGTTACTCCCCGGCCGAAAACGACCTGCCCGTGTGGCACGCTCCGGGGCGCTTCAATCCCGAGACGGGCGAGCGAATATCGGCGGCGGCTCCCGCGGCGAAGTATCAGGACGTGTTCGGACACACGCTGCTCGACCTGGCGCGCTCCGACTCCCGCGTAGTCGGCATCACGCCCGCCATGCCGTCGGGATGCTCGATGAACATACTCATGCGCGAGATGCCCGGGCGCTGCTTCGACGTCGGCATCGCCGAGGGGCACGCCGTGACATTCTCGGCGGGTCTCGCCGCCGCAGGCATGGTTCCGTTCTGCAACATCTACTCCACCTTCATGCAGCGCGCATACGACAACGTTATACACGACGTGGCGTTGCAGAACCTGCACGTGGTGTTCTGTCTCGACCGCGGAGGCCTGGTGGGAGAGGACGGCGCCACGCACCACGGCGCATTCGACATGGCATACTTCGGTGCGATACCGAACATGATAGTCGCGGCTCCGGCCGACGAACGCGAACTGCGCGATATGATGTTCACCGCGCTGAACACCCCCGCTCCGTTCTCGATTCGCTACCCGCGCGGCACGGGCGAGGGCGCCGAGTGGCGCGACATGCCGATGTCGATGATTCCCGCAGGCCGCGGACGCCGCATGCGCGAGGGCCGCGACGTGGCCGTGCTCACCGTCGGCACGATGCTCGGCCCGGCCCGCAAGGCTGCCGATGACGCTGCGGCGCTGGGTGTCGACGCGGCAATCTACGACCTGCGTTTCATCCGTCCGCTCGACGAGGCGCTTCTGGATGAAGTGGGCTGCACGTTCCGGCACGTGGTTACCGTCGAGGACGGGTGTCTGCGCGGCGGAGTCGGCGAAGCCGTCACGGCATACTTCAACCGCCGCGGCTATCCGGCGAGCGTCCGCATGCTCGGCATCGGCGACGCATTCGTAGAGCACGGCACGCCCGCGGAGCTATACCGTCTGTGCGGATACGACCGCGAAGGCATTCTCGACGCCATAATGGCGGCCGCCCGATGAACCGTCGTCGATCGGGAAACAGGAAATCATAAGTCATACTGTCGCGAAGGCTGTTTTCGTCCGAGTGTCTTTTCGGGCGGAGACTTTGTCGACATCTCCCGCCGGCCGGGACGGAGTCGGCGGGAAAGGGTGCGTTTCGACGTGTTTGCCCGGTTCGACGTGCCGTACCATGTCGTGCCGCACCGTGTCGTGTCGTCTGCCGGTCGCAATGCAGAAGCCCTGCCGAAAATCGGCAGGGCTTCGTGTGCTGTATGAGAGGGTCGCCTATCGGCGGTTGGCCTGAGCGGCTGCGGAGACAGCGGCACGGCGTGCTGCGAGGTCGGAAACCTCGACCTTCGCCTTGACGGGGCGAACGTCGGCGATGCGGGTGCGGCGATAGCGGTTCACGCCGGTCTCGAACGCACCGCAGCTGACCGGCTCGGCCGGTGTGCCGACGGATTTGTTGGCGATGACGTCGCTGTCCCAGCCGCGCGTCAGCACGAGTGCCGAGGTCGAAACGCCGGTGGCCCACAGCTGACCGCTGAAAATCTGGCCGATAGTCATGCAGAAGGTCTTGCCGTTCTTGACGACGGGCTCGACGGTGAGAGTGTTGCCGTCGGCCGATACCGTAACGTCGAACGAGGTGATGTCCAGATCGAAACCGTAGTCATCGTAAGAGGTGTACTGATAACCGGCCAGCATGAACGCCTGGTTGGATGCGAGGTACGATACGGGATACTCCCACAGGTCGCATACCGGCACGGTGACCTTGTCGCCGTCGGCGATTTGCAGGAACCATTTCGGGCCGAAATCGACGAAGCAGTCGTCGGTCGAGTAGGTGTTGTAGGTGCTCGATGTGAAGAGATCCCATGCCGACATGTAGTTCGTCTGGAACATGGTCATGTTGAGACCCTCGACGAGCAGACGGTTACGGCCCTTCACCGAAGCGGCGAAACGCTCGGCGCACACCTTGAACTCCTCGTAGTAGGCGTCGGCCTTCTCCTTCGATACGCCGACCGCTGCGAATACGTCGTAAACATCCTGCGTCATTGCCGAAGGATAGTAGGGCGTGCCGTCGGTAATAGTGGTCTTAATCTTGCGCACGTTGCCGGTGCCGTCGGTGTAGGTCAGCGTCCAGTCGCCGGGCAGCGACGAGAAGAGCGACGAATTGACGGGTGCCTGGGCCGGGTATGCAATCGTGCGGTTGTCGGCATAGCTGGCCTCGCTGGCGGCGCCCTCCTCGTTGTAGGCGACGGCTACCATGCGGGTCAGGTCGTCGGCATAGGAGTAGAACATCATGTCGAGACCGGCATCGCTGTTTATCTTCTCGATGTCGCGCACCGTAAGGCCGGTGTTGCCGATATCTTCGATGAACTCGTTGTAGTTGCTGTAATAGCCTGCATTGAGATAGTAGACGAACTCCTTGGGACGCTCCACGGCATACTTGACCTGCGCGACGTTCTTCGACGACGATTTCAGGTTGAACCATACGATGTTGGGGTTCTCCTCGTAACCTTCGGGAGCCGGGATGGCCGATACCTCGAACGACGGAGCGGGCTGCGTGCGCTCTGCGGGGTAGAAATCGTAGGTCACTATCTTCTGAGTCATGGGCGGTATGTCCTCGCAGCCGAACAGATAGAGGCGGTACTCCTGGCCGTAGACGAGGTCGCCCGACTCGATGGTCATAGGCTGCGTGGTGTCCTCGAAGTGGTCGAAACCGGCCATTTCGAGAACGAAGGCGTTCATGCCGATCTCGCCGAACGCCGAATACATCGCATCGAAGTCGTCGTTCTTGGCAAGCAGTGCGTAGAATACCATCTTGAACTCGGGGCACGGCTGTACGGTGAACCGGGCGCTCTTGGGCGTCAGCTCGTCGACCGTGAATTCGAGCGCATGCTGCGACTCGGCGGGAGGAGTGACGTTGCAATAGACGGTGGTGTGCTCGCCGGTCCAGAACGGAGCCTCGGCCTCGGGGGTCATGTCCTCGTGGCTGGTTGCGGCCAGAGGTGCGATGCCGCCTCCGCCGGTGCTCGTCATATAGCCCTCGTAGTCGAATGCCAGCTCGTAGGTGCCGTCGCCGTTGGGGATGCCTTCGCCGGCGATGATGACGAACGGAGTGCCGGGCAGGGCGAGCATGGTCTCGGTGTCGGCGGCGAGTGCGCCTATGCCTGCGTCTTCATCGTCCGACATGCCGGTGTAGACGACATCCGTGGATTCGTCGAAAGCGTACATGTTGGGGGAACCGTTCCAGTTGGTCAGCAGGTCGCCGGTCGTATATCCGAATTCGTTGATGTAGGCCCAGTAATACTCGCGCAGCATGACGGAGCAGATAATCGTTTTGCCCTCGGGCACCTCGACATGGAAGCGGATGTCGCTGCACGAATCCTGCTCGTAGACGGTAATCAGACCTCCGAAGCCGTCGGTGCGGACCGTGAAGAGCTCGACGTCGCCCATGCCGGCCGCCGTGCGCACTGCGATGTAGACGTAGTTGTCGGCGTTGCCTTTCAGACCGCGCACGACGATATTCGTCTCGCCGTCGGAGAAGCTGCCCACGCGGCCGTTCATGAAGATTACGGCGGCATCGGGAAGCGATGCGTACTCCTCGTCGGCTACCACGACGGCGTATTCACCGGCGCCGTCGGCTGTGATCGTGAATGTCGCCGTCGATGTGGACTGGTCGGCCAGAGCAACATTGACGACGCCTTTGCCGCCGCCGTTGTTCGTGCCGTTGTCGCTCGAACATGCGGACATGAATCCTCCTGCGAGGACGAATCCCAGCAAGACGAGATAAAAACAGAAACGTTTCATATTAATAAAATTTGGTTAAAAAAAGAGTCATCACTAATCCCGGAGACAAATATAACTAAAATTTTTGTGAAATCCTCGTTTTCGGACGCTTTATTTTCGTTGCAAAGCATTGATTTGCACGTCGAAGCAGTAGCCGGCAGGGGACGTAATGACCATATTTGCTTCAATACGGGAACAACGCGACGCGGCATGCCGGCGGGCGGCGATTGTTAATTTTTCGCCGTACGGCCGGCACGTCGTGCGGTATTGCGGATAAGAGGCGGCGATTCGGGCCGTGGATTTTAATTTTTTTCATTTCGGGCGCTCCGACGCCGCCGAATCGGGACTAACTAACATCGGCTGCGGTGCGTATTTTGAATTTCACTCTCTTGCGCTTGCGGTGGAAGCCGGTGTCGGCTAATTATTTACATGGAAGGCGTGGTTTTCGTATGCCGGAGCGCGCATCCCGGCCGGCGGCAGAGCTCTTCGCCGGGGCGGATGGCCTGCCTGAGGACTGGGTTCGGTTTGGCCTCGCGCAGCGGCAGCAGCACTTGCGGCGGACTATGCGTTGCGTATCGGGAGCCGCTCCCAGAGGAAGCGGGGGATAAGCCGCCAGAAAAAGACCAGAACGGAGTATCGGAAGTCGATGACGACAGTGCGCCGGCCGCGAAGTACGGCATTGCAGATGCGCCCGGCGACTCGCTCGGGACGCATAAGCATCGGGTAGCGTTTGCCGTCGTCGAGCAGCGCCGTTGCGACGAAGCCGGGGCGTATGTCGGTGAACCGTATGTCGAGGCGCTCCATGCGGGCGAGCTGCGCCAGGGAGTCGAGGTAGATGTTCTGAAAACGTTTCGAGGCCGAATAGGCTGCTGCGGCGCCGAGCCCGCGCGTTCCGGCTATCGAGCTCACGGCCGCTATGCGCCCTCCGCCGTGCGAGGCGAAGTAGCGGTAGGCTGCCGATATCATGCGCACGAACCCTGCGACGTTGGTCTGCGCGGTGTGCATCTCGACGCTCGCGTCGAGCCGGGGATTCTGAAAACCGATACCCGCCACATGGAGGTAGACATCCATGCCGCCGATTCTCTCTATCAGGCGGTGCAGAGCCGGGACGGCATCCTCCGCCGTTATGTCGATGCGCTCCGCAGTGAAACTTCGCGGAGCCTCAGCGCACAGGCGTTCGAGTTCCGCGGCACGCCGTCCGGCGATGCCGACCGTCCAGCCGGCGGCGGCGAAACGGCGCGCCGTTTCGAGCCCTATGCCCGACGTCGCGCCGACTATTACTATTCGTTTATTATCCATAAATAAAGATTCGAACGTCCGAAGCCTCCCGCGCGGCATACTGCTCCGCCCGTGAAACCCATAAGCCCCGCGCGGGCCGTCGCCGGCAGCGGACAACCCGCACATGACGGCCGCCCACAGACCCTCTGCGACGAACGAACGGCATGGTATGGCCTGCCCCGCCAGCAACGGCAGCCGGCTCCGGCTTCGCACACTTAGTCGGGCCGCAGCTCCGGCTGCCTCAGCGACCGCTCTATCTGATATACTTTTTGGTGTCCTCTATATGGCGGCGTTTCTTCTTGGTGCCCTGGCGATACAGCATGACGACTGCCAGACAGACGAAGACTACCGGCAGAAACAGGTCGCCGGTCTTGCGGGTCGATGTCCACCACACGATATTGATTGTGAGCCATGCAACGGTCACACACAGAAAAACGAATGCTACGGCGAATGTCTTCTTGTTCATAATCGCGGACTTTAATTGTGTTTGCGCATCGGTGCCGCCTGCCGGTATCTGTCGGCCAGCGCACTGCCGACGGGCAGGGGAACCGTCAGTTTCCCTGTTCGCAGATGAAGCGTATGCGGACCAGACGTATCTCCTCCTCGGTATAGTCGCTGCCGAGCTCCTCGACCGCCTCGTCGAGCGAATCGCTCTCGGCATCCTCCTTAAAATATAGGTATATGTCCTCGGCCTTGTCGTCGTCCATATACGTATTTATATAATAGGAGATGTCGAGTCGGGTGCCCGAGTTGACGATGGCCTCGATTTCGGTCAGCAGCTCGTCGAACTCCAAATCCTTGGCGCGCGCTATATCCTCGAAATCCATCTTGCGGTCGATGGACTGAATGATGAATATCTTGTTGCCGGCCTTGTTGGCCACCGACTTGACGACCATATCCTGCGGGCGGATTATCTCCTTCTCCTCGACATAGGCCTTGATGAGCTTGATGAACTCCTCGCCGAACTTGCGGGCCTTGCCCACGCCGACGCCCGAGATGTTCTGCATCTCTTCGAGCGTTATGGGGTACTGAATCGACATGTCTTCGAGCGACGGATCCTGGAAGACGACGAACGGCGGAAGATTGTTCTTCTTGGCGACCTTCTTGCGCAGGTCTTTGAGCATCGAGAATAGCTCCTCGTCGGCCGCTCCGCCGCCCTTCATCGGCACGGAGGACTCGGCCTCCTGCTCCTCCGAGTCGTAGTCGTGGTCGAGTGTAATCATCACCGGCACGGGCGATGCGATGTAGGCCTCGCCGCGGGAGTTTATGGATATCAGACCGTAGTTCTCGATGTTCTTGTCGGCCAGACCCATAATCAGCGCCTGACGCATGACCGCTCCCCAGTAGCGGGCGTCGTGCTCCTCGCCGGCGCCGAACGATTTGAGCTTGTTGTGCCCGTAGCTCTTCACCATGGCCGTGACCTTGCCCGTGAGGATGTTCACGAGGTGGTCGACCTTGAACTTGTCGCCTATCTCGCGCAGCACCGTGAGGGCGAGCTTCAAATCCTTGCGTGCGTCGACCTTGGGCTTCGGCTTGCGGCAGTTGTCGCAGTTGCCGCAGTTATCCTCGGTGTACTCCTCGCCGAAGTAGTGAAGCAGCGTTTTGCGGCGGCACATCGAGCTCTCGGCGTAGGAGACCGTTTCGAGCAGCAGCAGCTTGCCTATCTCCTGCTCGGCGACGGGCTTGCCCTGCATGAACTTTTCGAGCTTCTGAATATCCTTGTAACTGTAAAATGTCAGGCAGTGGCCCTCGCCGCCGTCGCGGCCAGCACGGCCCGTCTCCTGGTAGTATCCTTCGAGCGACTTGGGTATGTCGTAGTGGATGACATAGCGGACGTCGGGCTTGTCGATGCCCATGCCGAAGGCTATGGTCGCCACGATGACATCGACGCGCTCCATGAGGAAGTCGTCCTGATTGTCGGCGCGAGCGGCGGCATCCATGCCGGCATGGTAGGCAAGCGCCTTGATGCCGTTGGCCACGAGCAGCTCGGCGAGCTCCTCGACCTTCTTGCGGCTCAGACAGTAGATGATGCCGCTCTTGCCTTCGTTCTGCTTGATGAAGCGGATGATGTCGCGGTCGACATTGTGCTTGGGGCGTATCTCGTAGTAGAGATTCGAGCGGTTGAATGACGATTTGAACACCGCGGCGTCGGACATGCCGAGGTTTTTCTGTATGTCGAGCTGCACCTTGGGCGTGGCCGTGGCCGTAAGCGCGATGAGCGGCGCGTGGCCGATTTCGTTGATTATCGGACGTATGCGGCGGTACTCCGGGCGGAAGTCGTGGCCCCACTCCGAGATGCAGTGCGCCTCGTCGATGGCATAGAACGATATCTTTATCTTGCGCAGGAACGCCACGTTGTCCTCCTTGGTGAGCGACTCGGGGGCGAAGTAGAGCAGTTTGGTCTTGCCGGCCAGCACGTCGGCGCGAACCTGCGCCACGGCAGTCTTGTTGAGCGACGAGTTGAGGAAGTGGGCGATGCCCGAGTCGGCAGAGAAGGTGCGCATGGCGTCCACCTGATTCTTCATCAGCGCGATAAGAGGCGAAATGATGATCGCCACGCCGTCCATCATCAGCGCGGGAAGCTGGTAGCAAAGCGATTTGCCGCCGCCCGTGGGCATCAGCACGAAGGTATCCTTTCCGCTCAGCACGTTGCGGATGACGGCTTCCTGGTTGCCCTTGAACGACGAGAAACCGAAAAACTCTTTCAACTTCGCGTGGAGGACGTCGGTGCTCTCCTCGTATTGTCCGGCTGCCGGCCCGGTCGGTATGTCGTTCTTCTGCTTCATCGGTAGGTTTCGTTCTCTGAATCTTAATTTATAACCAAAGATACGAATATTTGTGAAAAAATCATAACTTTG
Source organism: uncultured Alistipes sp. (assembly GCA_947174295.1). GTDB lineage: Bacteria > Bacteroidota > Bacteroidia > Bacteroidales > Rikenellaceae > Alistipes. The sequence continues at coordinate 9,268 of CAMWIG010000021.1, forward strand.
TCAAAAAAATTAGCGAAAAAATGCGCCTTTTCACAAGCGAACTCGTCAAGAAATATAAAGCCCGAACAGTGGTGAACCACGTGACCATCGACGTCAATCAGGGCGAAATCGTCGGATTGTTAGGCCCCAACGGCGCCGGAAAGACAACGACTTTCTACATGATCGTGGGCCTCATCAAGCCCAACGAGGGAAAGATATTTCTGCAAGACGACGAAGGCGGAATAACGGAGCTCACCGACGAGCCCGTCTACCGCCGTGCGCAGCTCGGAGTGGGCTACCTCGCGCAGGAGGCTTCGGTGTTCCGGCGCCTGAGCGTCGAGGACAACATCCGCGCCGTGCTCGAAATGACCGACTACTCCAAGGAGTACCAGAACGAGCGCGTGGAGTCGCTCATCGAGGAGTTCCGCTTGCAGAAGGTGCGCAAAAGCTACGGAATACAGCTCTCGGGCGGCGAGCGCCGACGTACCGAGATTGCGCGCGCCGTGGCCATCAATCCGGCGTTCATCCTGCTCGACGAGCCCTTCGCGGGCGTCGACCCGATAGCCGTCGAGGATATACAGTCGATTGTCGCGACTCTGAAAAACAAGAATATAGGCGTAATCATCACCGACCACAATGTCGACGAGACCCTGGCCATCACCGACCGCACCTACCTGCTCTACGAGGGCAAGATACTCAAAACCGGTACGGCCGAGGAGCTCGCTGCCGACGAGATGGTGCGCCGCGTCTATCTGGGTCAGAACTTCGAGCTGCGCCACAGCCCTACGCTCGACCGCATGAAGCGCGAAGCCGAAGAGAAGAAGCAGGCCGGGTCTGGCGCGGGCGCGTCCGCAGAGCCGACCGAAGAGTAACGAATCCATGGACATATCTATACCTCCGGGGCGGGTCGCCGGCGAGCTGACTCCGCCCTGCTCCAAAAGTTACGCTCAACGCGTTCTGGCCGCTTCGCTGCTCGCGAACGGCACCACCACGATACGCAACATAGACTACTGCGACGATACGCGCTCGGCCCTGCGCTGCATACGCGCTCTGGGTGCCGAGGTCGCGGACGAAGGTGCGCGGCTGCTCGTCACGGGCGGTCTGTCGCCGCGCGGAAGCACTCTGCACGTCGGTGAGTCGGGACTGTCGTCGCGGCTCTTCACGCCGCTGGCAGCGCTGTGCGGTTCGCCGGTCGCCATTACGGGCGAGGGGAGTCTGCTGCGCCGTCCCATGATGCCGATGGTAGAGACGCTGCGTGCGCTGGGCGTCGCCGTCCGCGACGGCGGCGGATTCCTGCCCATAGAGGTGTGCGGCCCTATGCGCGGCGGCGAAGCCTGCCTCGACGGGTCGCTCTCGTCGCAGTTCGTGACGGGGCTGTTGCTGGCCCTGCCGCTGGCCGGCGGGGATACGACGCTGCACGTCGCCAATCCCGTATCGCTGCCGTACATCGACATGACGATAGAGACCGCGGCCATGTTCGGCGTCGAGATATTCCACAACTCCTACGAGGAGTTTTTCATCGAGGGACGGCAGCGCTACATGCCCGCCGACATCGAAATCGAGGGCGATTGGAGCTCGGCGGCGATAATGCTCGCCGCGGGTGCCGTCGCGGGCTCGGTCACGCTGCATAACGTGCCGCTGCTCTCGAAGCAGGCCGATACGGCCGTCGCCACGGCGCTTGTGCGTGCCGGCGCGCAGCTGACCAGCGACGCGCGGTCGGTCACGGCTGCGCACCGGCCGCTCGCGGCGTTCGAGTTCGACGCCACGCACTGCCCCGACCTCTTTCCGGCGCTCGCGGCGCTCGCGGCGGCGGCCGAGGGCGAAAGCGTCATCACGGGCACGCGCCGCTTGGAGCACAAGGAGTCGAACCGCGCCGTGACGTTGCGCGAGCAGTACGCCCGTCTGGGTATCGAGATCGACATCTCGACCGAGAACGTGATGAAGATTCGCGGCGGCGAGATTCGCCCCGCCACGGTCGACGCCTGCGGCGACCACCGCATAGCCATGTCGCTCGCCGTGTCGGCCCTGCGCTGCACGGAGGGTGCGGTGACCGTAACCGGCGCCGAGTGCGTAGCCAAGAGCTATCCCGACTTCTTCCGCGACCTCGAAGCGGTGAGAAGCACACATTGAAACCAGCCGATACCATGATATGAACAGCTTCGGAACCATATTTCGCGTGACGCTGTGGGGCGAATCCCACGGTGCAGGCATAGGGGTGAGCATCGACGGCGTACCTGCCGGACTGCCGCTCTCGGAGGCGGACTTCACGGCCGATCTCGACCGCCGGCGTGCCGGTGCGAAGGGCACGACGGCCCGGCGCGAGAGCGACCGTCCGCACATAGTCTCCGGCCTGTTCGAGGGCCGCACGACGGGTGCTCCGCTGACCGTGGAGTTCCGCAACGAGGATGTGCGGTCGCAGGACTATCCCGACCTCAGGCTCCGTCCGCGTCCGTCGCATGCCGACTTCGCGGCGGCGGCCAAGTACGGCGGCTGCAACGACTATCGGGGCGGCGGCCACTTCTCGGGCCGTGTGACTCTCGCGCTGGTGGCGGCGGGAGCCGTAGCCAAGAGGATTCTCGGCGACGGAGTGTCGTTCGCAACGGAAATAGTGGAGATAGGCGGCTCGCGCGAGAGCAGCCGGTTCGGCGAAATCGTGGCCGCGGCTGCTGCCGACGGCGACTCCGTCGGCGGCGTGATAGAGTGCCGCGCGGAGTGCCGCGACGGTGAGCTGCTCGGCATCGGAGAGCCGTTTTTCGACTCGGTGGAGAGCGTCGCGGCGCATCTTCTGTTCTCTATTCCGGCGGTCAAGGGCGTGGAGTTCGGGTCGGGATTCGCCGGGGCGCGGCTGCGCGGCTCGCAGAACAACGACCCGATAATCGACCGCTCGGGACTGACGTCCGCGAACAATGCGGGCGGCGTGAACGGCGGAATAGCCAACGGCAACCCGATTGTCGTCCGCGCGGCTGTGAAGCCCACTCCAACGATATCCCGCAGTCAGGATACGTTCGACTTCTCGACGGGTGAGCTCGCGCCGATGCGCATGCACGGCCGCCACGACGCCTGCATAGCCCTGCGTGCCGGCGTCGCGGTCGAAGCCGCCCTGGCGATAGCTCTGGCCGACCTCAAACTGCGCAGCCGATGACTACGCGCCGCGACATACTCGACCGCCTGACCGCCGCCGCCGAACCGCTCTACGGTGCGGCCGAAGCGCGTCAGATAGCCCGTATGGTGCTCTCGGCACGGACCGGCGCCACGCTCACGCAGATGGTCGTCGAGCCCGACGCCGCGGCAGAAATCGCCGACTTGGAGCGCATCGAGCGGGAGATTGCCGCCGCGCGCCCCGTGCAGTACGTGCTGGGCGAGGCGGAGTTCTGCGGACTGACCTTCGAGGTCGGCGAGGGAGTGCTCATCCCGCGCCCCGAGACCGAGGAGCTCGTGCGGCGCATTGCGGATATGCGTCCGGCATCGCTGCTCGACATAGGCACCGGCAGCGGCTGCATAGCCGTGTCGGCGGCCCGGTTGCTGCCCGGCGCCGAAGTGTGGGCCGTCGACATATCCGCCGAGGCGCTCGCGTTCGCGCGGCGCAACGCCGTACGGTCGGGCGCCGAGGTGCGTTTCGTGCAGGCCGACGCGCTGCGCATGCCCGACCTCGGGCGGCGGTTCGAGGCCGTGGTGTCGAATCCTCCGTACATTCCCCTCTCGGAGCGTGAGTCTATGCGCCGCAATGTCACGGAGTACGAACCCGCGACGGCGCTCTTCGTCCCCGACGACGACCCGCTGCTCTTCTACCGCGCGATAGCCCGGCAGGCGCATCGGCTCCTCGCACCGGGCGGACTGCTGTGGTTCGAGGTGCACGAGACGTTCGCCGACGAGGTCGCCGCGATGCTCCGGCGCGAAGGTTTCGCCGATGTGGAGATATATGCCGACATAAACGACAAACCACGAATGGCATGCGGCAGGATGAAGTGAAAAAACGCCGGACGAAGAGCCCCGAGCAGGCTCTCGCGGCCCTGATGCGGCTATGCGCCAGGGCCGAGAAGTCGTCGGGCGACGCCCGGCGGCTGATGCGCGGCTGGGGGCTCTCCGAGCACGATGCCGAGCGTGTGCTGCGGCAGCTGGTGCAGCAGCGGTTCATCGACGACAGCCGATATGCCTGCGCTTTCGTGCGCGAGAAGGTAAACCTCGGCGGCTGGGGGGCATACAAAATTCGCGCGGCGCTCTCGCGCAAGGGAATCGACCGCGCGACGGCGGATGCGGCGCTGGCCGAAATCAGCCCCGCACAGAGTGCCGAACGGCTTGCGCAGCAGCTCTCGCGCAAGGTGCGAACGGTGCGTGCCGCAACGCCATATGAATTGAAAACCAAACTTATACGCTACGGACTGTCGCTCGGTTACGATTTCGAAGCCGTGCGGGAGGCTGCCGGGGCGATTGTAAAAACGACAGACGAAGAATGCGATATTTTCTGACCCTTATCCTTTCGGCGGCCGTTGCGGCGACGGCCGCAGCGCAGTCGCTGCCTCACGGCGACTACGAGTACCCAGTTCGCGACGTTCAGCGGCTCTACTCGGCCAACTTCGGCGAGATGCGCCCCAACCACTTCCACTCGGGCGTCGACATCAAGACCGACGGTGTGACGGGAAAACGCGTCGTCGCCGTGGCCGACGGCTACGTCTCGCGCATCGTCGTGCAGCCCGGCGGCTATGGACGGGCGCTGTATGTCACCCACCCGGACGGCACCACTTCGGTGTACGGCCACTTGCAGAGCTTCCGCCCCGACATCGAGAAATACGTGCGCGAGGAGCGCATACGCCGCCGCAGCAACCGCGTGGACCTCTACTTCAACAAGTGGGAGTGGGAGGTCGAGAGGGGCCAGACGATAGCATTTTCTGGAAATACCGGCACCTCCTACGGCCCGCACCTCCATTTCGAGCTGCGCGAGACCGCCACGCAGCGCACGATGAACACCATAGCCGAGGGGATAATTCCCGTGACGGACAATCTGCCGCCCGTTATCGCACGCCTGCACTACGTCGAGGTCGACACCGTGGGGTGCGTACCCGTGCATTCGCGCCGCCGGAGCTACGACGTGCGCCGCCAGGCACCCGGTATCTATATTCTGGCGACGGAGCGGGCGGTCGATGCGGGGCGCAACGGATATTTCATAGTCGAGGTCTCCGACCGCAAGAACGGCGTGCAGAACACGTTCGGCGTCTACCGCGTGAGCTGCGCCGTGGACGGCGAAAAACGGTTCGAGTACCGCATGGACGGATTCACGTTCGACTGCACGCGCTACTGCAATGCCGCGGCATGTTACGACATGCAGCTTTCGTCGCGCAACGAGGTGATGCGTCTGGCACGTCTCGAAGGCAGCAGCCGCGGTTTCTACACGACACTCGTCGACGACGGTGCCATATCGCTCGCCGACGGAGAGACGGCGCAGGTGAGAATCGAGGCCGAGGACGATTGCGGCAACCTCTCGCAGTTGGAGTTCACGATTCGCGGCAAGGCCGACGGCGACTGTTTCCGCGCTCCGGCCGAGGCCGCGTGCGGCGAGACGATAGACCGCCGCCGCGACTTCTCGCACGCCGACTCGCTCCTGACGATAGAGATTCCCGCCGGCACGCTCTACGAATCGGCGTTTTTCGAGTGTCGCCACGCAGAGAAGCGCCCCAAAGCCGACTCGTCGCTCGTCGTGCTCTCCGCTGTGAGCTCCATAATGACCGACGCCACACCCATGCACCGTGGCGCTAAGCTCGCCCTGCGGTGCGACGTTCCGCAGCGGCTGCGCAGCCGCGCCGTGCTGGCGCGCCTGAACCGCAAGGGACGGCCCGTGTATGCCGGCGGACGCTACGACGACGGCGCTGTGCGCGGTACGATAACCTCTTTCGGCGACTATTTCGTGGCGGCCGATACCGTGGCTCCAAAGGTTTCGCCGCGATTCAAGCAAGGGGCCGACCTCTCGTCGGCACGGTCGCTCTCGTTCTCCGTAGGCGACAACTTCTCGGGCGTGGCATCCTATGAAGGGACAATCGACGGCGAGTGGGCCATATTCGAGTACATGCCGGTGGGCGGACGGCTGATTCACAACTTCACGGACAGCAGTCTCGCCCGGGGAAAGCGACATACGGTGCGCATCACGGTGAGGGACAACTGCGGAAACAGCCGAACGGTCGAGTGCGATTTTTACAGATAACGGCGGCTGCGACGGCGAAAAGAGGCCTGAATGCAAACTTTTTGTCGGCCGATGCGCTGAAATTCACAATAAATTATTACTTTTGCACCGCTCGCAGGTATCTGCATTCGCTGCACGATGCCGAAGCGATGGTTCCGTAGCTCAGTTGGATAGAGCAACAGCCTTCTAAGCTGTGGGTCGCGCGTTCGAACCGCGCCGGAATCACGATGCAAGCGGCAAGCGACCGAAATGTTTCGGTCGCTTTTTTTTGTGCTTCGCTCCGTTGTAAACGAGTTTACACGAGCTTCCACAAAAAAACGGCGTCAGACGCCGCTTGCCGCTCAGGAAATTCCGCGCGCTATTATAATCATGTTGCGAGGATAATATGTATTTTATTTCATAGGTATCCTCGCGAGCTCGGCGACGTGCGCCGACCTTCGAACCGCGCCGGAATCACAAAAGGAAGTCAAATGCTTGACTCCCTTTTGTGATTCGATGCCTGCATCCCCTCTAAATCCCCCTTTGGCAAAGGGGGATTTACTATTTTGCGCTCCTTAAATTTTCAGCACTTCGGATATATATAAAGTTACAGAGACAATATATATATGTCTATTGTTCAAAGGTATCCTCGCGAGGTCGTCGACATGCGCCGACCTTCGAACCGCGCCGGAATATAGCGAATAAGGAGTGGAAGATTCGGCTCCTTTTGTGATTCGATGCCTGCATTCCCTCTCGATTGCATCTGCGCTTGGCATAGTGCCTGTCTCGGAAAATCCCGCAGACGATTGAGGAGTGCCGCCGTGAGGCTGTCTGCATTTGAATATGCCGGGTTTGAGGTATACGACCTCGAAGGAGAGGAGCTGCTCAATGGTAGTATTCGATAAACAGCTGCCCCAGCCCTAACGCCGACAATACGGCAAGTATCATGCTTATGGTTTCATTAGATTTTTCGTCGCCTCTGAACTTTCTCAACAAGTATACGAATAATTCATAGAGAAACTTGCCTGTAAGCACGCACATCAATATGACAAAAAGTCCTAACATTGTGCACCGATAATTATTTTCATGCGAACTGCCGCTAAGAAAGATGACTCGCTATTTTCGGCAACCTGCAAAATGTCGCCGTATTTACATAAATATTAAGAATCGCTCCCGTCGTCGGCCACCTCTACCTTATGGAATTCATGCGTATGCTGGCCTTGACCAGCGCGATGGCCCGTATGCGACTGACGGCTACCTCCTTGTCGGCGTGGTGAGGGTTTTGGCTGACGAGTTTCAGGTAGCCCTCGCGGTCGGATTTCTGGATGTACTTCACGGTGATGAACTCCTCGCCGTCGAGGTCGTAGGAGAGCAGGTGCATGTCGCCCCAGAAGATGTCGTCCAGGTCGTGCAGCTGCTTGTAGAGAACTATGTCGCCGCTTTTCAGCAGAGGATACATCGAATCGCCGACGACATATATCGCTCCGTCGCACTTCGGAAGGTTGGGGATGTGTATGTAGTTCACCGGCTTGATGTCGGCCCGGTCGGTGAACAGCGGAACAAGGCCCGCCGTACCCTCCATGGAGTAGAGCGGCACGCTCTGCAACGGCACCGATGAGTCGGTGCGACGCGTGAAGGCTGCCGTGATGTCGGGTTCGGCATTGAACATGCGGCCGCGGCCGGATTCCAGCCACTCGGGGTTGACGTTAAATTCCTGAACCAATATGTTGCGATTGCGCGACGACAATCCGCTCTTGCCGGTTTCAATCATCGAAAGCGCCGCCTTGCCGACGCCAAGTCGCTGTGCAAGTTGCTCTTGTGTCATGCCGAGTTCCTTGCGTATCAATTTTAACCGCTCTCCCGTCATAATTCTATCGGAATTTATTATATCAATTTTTGAACTAAAAGTATGTTAAAATCAAAAATTGAACTTATATTTGTACTGCAAAGTTAAGCAATTTATTCAGTCCACCAAACTAATTCGACTAAATCCGTTCTTAAATACCTTTTTTATGTACATTATCGCATCCGAAGTTTACGACCGTCTCGCGGAATGTTTGCGCGACGCAATAGGCGGGAGCTCCTATTTTTCCGGCTCGGTAGCCGTCATCGACGGCGACACGGAGTGCCGTCTGACGGCATCGCTCATCGTCTATCGCGAACGCATAGTCTCGCCCGAAGGCACGGCGGAGTGCATCTCGGACATAGTGCCCGTCTGGTGGGAGAGCCGCACGACGTGCGGTGCCGAAGAGATGCTCGACGACTGCGACTTCGCCGAGATTCGCCGCCGCCTTGCCGAGTGCTGAGCCGCGGCCGGTCGCGCGGGGGGACAAACCCCCCCAGGGACCACGACGACGCCCCCGCGGGAAAAACGCGCATGCCCAAACGGCATGGTGGGGGAGGGGGGG
>CAMWIG010000022.1 GCA_947174295.1 uncultured Alistipes sp.
TCAAAATCTGCAGCCGCATAAAATCATCGAAATACGGTCCTCACGGCTTGCGGGAAGAGCTTTTCGATATTAGGTGCCGGCGATGCCGCTACTCCTCGACGGGGATGTCGGTGTTGACGTTCTTCGAGCCTGCGAGGGCGTAGAAGAGCAGGTAGCAGAGCGCTACGACGATTACCCAGTAGCTGGTCATGTAGCCGATGCCGCCCTGCATGTCGACGATGGCGTTCTGAACCAGCGGGAGAATGCCGCCGCCGCAGACGAGAACCATGAAGATGCCCGACGCCTTCTCGGTGTACTTGCCCAGACCCTCGACCGCGAGGTTGAAGATGCCGCCCCACATGACCGAGGTGCAGAGGCCGATGAGAACCAGCAGAGCTGCGCTGACGGGAACACTCACCAGAGAGAATCCCTCCGAGCCGTTGAATACGGGCATCGAGACGATGGTCGACGTGCTGGCGAAGATTGCGCCGAGTGTGAGCAGCAGACCTGCGCCCGAAACTACGGCGAGCATCTTCTTTGCCGAAACCTTGCTGCCGACGGCGGCGCCGAGCAGACGGCCCACGAGCATCAGAAGCCAGTAGGTGGCGGCTACCGAGCCCGCGATGGACTCGGCGTTCACGCCGTCGCCGAGCACGTTGAGCGAGGGGTTCTGCAACCACTTGTTCAGTACGTTGGGCACGCCGACCTCGACACCCACGTAGACGAAGATGGCGATTGCTCCGAGGATGAAGTGGCGGAACGACAGCGGGCCGTACTTCGACTCGCCGGCTGCGGCAGCCGCAGCGCGGTGTTCGTTCTCGGGAATTGCGGTCAGCGCTATGACGATGAATGCGAATGCGAAGATGGCGAGGGCCGCGTACATGAGCGGGAACACGTCGCTTATCTGCGCGTTGCGGATTCCGTTTGGAATGAGCAGACCCGTGAGGATGATGACGGCCGTGCCGCTGAGCGAGTTGAACGCGCCGCCGGTCTGAATCAGCTGGTTGCCCTTGTTGCCGCCTCCGCCCAGCTTGTTGAGCATGGGGTTGACGACGGTGTTGAGCAGACACATCGAGAAGCCTGCGATGAATGCGCCCAGAAGGTAGACGCCGAAGCTCTCGACGGTGCCCGAAAGGGTCTGGATCGCCACGCCGATGAAGCCCACGGCGATGGCCACGAGCGCCGTGCGCTTGTAGCCGTAGCGCTGCAACATGTTGCCGGCCGGATAGCCCATGATGGCATAGGCGATGAAGTTTGCGAAGACGCCCAGTGTACCCATCCAGTTGGGGACGTTGAACTGATACTTCAAGATGTCGCCCATCGGTGACGCGAGGTTCGTCACGAACGATATCATCGCGAAGAGGAAAATCATCACGATAATCGGCAACCAGTTTTTCTTTTGCTGTTCCATTGTTTTGCGATTTATTTAGGTTAAAGATTATGTCGTCATCTGTCCCTTTGGCCCACGTAGGCGCAGAGGTTGACCAGTGCGTCCCTCAGGGGCGAGGGTTCGTAGTCGGCCGCGAGCGCTGCGGCGCGGTTGAGGTAGGAGTGCATGGTGCGTGCCGCCGATTCCGTGCCGCCGCCCTCGACGACGGCGCGGCTCAGCTCCTCGACGGCCCGTTCGTCCTCGGCGCAGCGGTCGAGCAGCGCGAGCAGCTCTTCGCGGCGTGCCGCGTCGGCGCTCTCCAACAGCGCGATGAGGGGCAGCGTGATTTTTCCTTCGCGCAGGTCGTTGTGCGAGGGCTTGCCCGTGGCGGAGTCTGCTGCGGTGTAGTCGAGTATGTCGTCCTGAATCTGGAATGCCATGCCCAGCGCCTCGCCGTAGCGGCGCATCGTGTCGACCTTCTCGCGCGAGGCCCCCGAGGCCATGGCGCCGGCCGAGGCGCTCACCGAAATAAGCGCTGCGGTCTTCTTGTATATGATTTCGAGATAGTCCTTGCGCGAGGTGTCGCGGCGCCGTGCGTGGGCGCCCTGCAACACTTCGCCCTCGCAGAGGGTGGCTATCGTGCCGAAGATGTGCTGCACGAGGTCGTACTGTGCGCTCGACATGCCGATGGAGATGGTGCGCGCCAGAATGTAGTCGCCGGCGATTACGGCGTTCTTCGACTGCCAGCGGGCGTTGAGCGACTGCCGGCCGCGGCGCATGTCGGCCTCGTCGATGACGTCGTCGTGGATGAGCGACGCCACGTGTATCATCTCTGCCAGCATGGCGGCCAGCGAGGCCCGTTTCCCGGCCCGGCCCGAGGGGGAGTTGATTGCCGCCGACAGAAGCACTACGAGCGGACGAATGCCCTTGCCGCGCGACGAGAGGGCGTAGCGCAGCATCTCGGCCATGGGCGAATCGTCGTCCGCGAAGTGGCGGGAGACCATCTCGTCGAAGGCCGCGAGGTCGTCGGCTACGGGTTTGCGAATAGTATCGAGTGTTACCATCTGATTCTGTTTGCTCTTCGGCGCGCAGCCGGCTTGCGGGCGGCCGCCGTATTGGTCCGGACACGGTGTCCGGACCGGTTCGTCTCCGGCAAACGGCGTGCGCGGCGGGTGCGGAAAAAGGACCCGGTCTGAGTCTGTGCGGCCGCGGCGCCTCCTGCGTGCGGAGTTATTCCGTGCAAAGATAATCTATTTTTCGAGACTACGGCCTCTGCGACGATGTTTTTTCATCGCCGGGTTTTAATCCTCATGCCTTGACGCAAGGGGCGGAGACCGCCGTGGGCGCGGCTGGTAATCGTGTCTCGGGCTGCGTCGGGGCTGTTTCTGTCCGGCAGAGGCCGAATAAATTTGGTATTGTCCTTATTTTTTCATACCTTGCAACTTGCAGAACGACTGAGATTTTCTTCGAATATATTTTCTTGCGACTATGAAAAAGCTGCTGACTCTTATTCTCCTTTCGGCCTGTTGCGCCGCGCCGGCCTTATGCGCCGGGATTTCCAGAGACTATGCCGTCAAGACGACGAAGGCTCCGATCTGGATGTATCAGGATGCCGCATCGCCGGTGCTGGGCTATCTCGACTTCGGCACCGTGCCCGGTTCGGAGCCGGACGGCAACGACCCGCAGTGGCTCTATGTCGAGCAGGGCGACCTGAAAGGATGGTCGCACATCCTCGCTTTCTCGCATCGTGCTTCCGTGCGGGAGGATATCGACCTCGCCAACGGCGCGTTCGCCGACTACCTGCGGACCGAAGGCGCCGACAGCGGCGTAATCGAAGCATGCACCGCCCGAATGCCGGAAAATGCCGGTGCGGCGGAGTCCGACTGTCAGGAAGATGCCTCCCGGTACGCAGGCGACGACGGTCGTGTCGAGCCGTACAGTGCCCGAGGTCTGGAACCGATGTTCATCTATGTGATAGACCGCGACGTGGAGTGCCCGGTCAACGAGGCTTACGCATACCACGGCCGGGCTATACGCTTGGAGAAGACCTCCGAAACCTTCTCCGGAGGCTCGTGGTTCGCATGCGGGAGTGCGGAACCCGACGGCGTGATGCTGATGTCCGAAGGAAAAGGATTCGACCTGCCCGCATCGGCCTATCACCTGCTGACGGAGGAGGAGTATCTCGCCTACATGAACAACGGACTCAGACTGACGCATATCCATGTCGATACCTCGCTCAGGCATTATCTGGAAACGCACGATGTCGCACAGGCGAAGGAGTGGACGGTTGATTTCAGGCAATATACGCGCAAGACGCTGGCGGACCTTTGGCCGATGCTCGTTCCGCTGCTTGTTCTGCTAGCGATTTTCGTGCTGGGCATGGGCTCGAATGCGAATCCGGTCGTATGGGCGTATGCCGCGATTGCCGACCTGCTGGGTCTTTGCGCGATTTGCTGGCATTATGTTTCGATGCCCTCGGCGCAGTTCGACGACCTCGGCGGTTTGGCGTGGGTTCCCATCTGCATCGTCGCCCTCGCGGCAATGGCCCTGATTCTTTTCGTCTCATGGAGGCTGGGAACCGCCGTCCTTGCGAAATACGGCGTTTCGGCCAGCTTGAAGAGTGTCGGCGTCGGATTCGCGGGGGGCATTGCGCTGAACGTTGTGCTGTGCCTGATTATGACTCAGGTGCTGGGCTGCGCGAAGGATAGCCCGGCCGTGGGCATTGCAGGTATCGTCTGCATCGTCGGCGGTGTGCTCGGCTGGACGGTTCGCGATATGATGCGTCAGAATCCGGCGGTCGCGGCAGCGCTTCCGGCCGTGTTCGTATTGTGGATTATTGCCGCCGTGCTCGGGTTCGCCCTTATTGCGATAGCGCTCTTCGCCGCATTCTTCATCGTCTTATGGATGTTCATGTCCGGCAACATGGGCGGAGCCAAGAACGTGATTCCGGGTCTCGTGGGTTCCGAACAGGCCACATGCTCGAAGTGCCGCCGTTATGGCACGGTTCAATGCCCGCGCTCCAATCCGTCCGGGTCCGATTCCGCATGCCAGTCGTTCGAGCAGTGATTCGGCTGTTTTAGGTGTTCATGCTCTTCCCAGCCGTGGCCTGGGAAGCATATTAGTCGCGCATATGTGAATGAGCCCCCGCTCGGCAACGTCGGAATAGATTCGGCTTCGCTTCTGTAAAATAGGGACAAGCCGGCTTTCTGCTCTCGGGTCAATCGTGTCTTCGGCTCTCTTCTCGGGTGTTCGTGTGGCGGATAAGGCAATTTTGAATTTATTTATGCGTGTTTCCGGCCGTCATCTCGGGTACCGATGTATCCGATAGGGCAATTTTGAATTTATTTATTCGTATCTTTGACTTCGTCTTAGATACTCCCGCTCGGTAATGCTCAAATAAATTTGGCATTACTCTCGCTTATTCGTATCTTTGGCACTCTAAACTGTCGTATGATGAACAACCCCAAAGATACGCTCCGACGACTGCTGCCGGCCGTCTCGGCGCTCGTGCTTTTTTTCGCCGTTTCGGCTCTCTACTTCTCGCCCCAGTTCTCGGGCGAGGTGCTGCCGCAGCACGATGTCGTGCAGTACCGCGGCATGACGGCCGACATCGAGGCCCAGCGCGCCGCGACGGGCGAAGACCCGCAGTGGACGGGCGGCATGTTCGGCGGCATGCCGGCCTACCTCATCAACGTGGCCTATCCGGCGCAAATCGTGAAACTTACGCTGGGCCGGGCGGTGCACGCGCTGTCGGCGCCGGCCGGCTTCCTGTTCTTCGCCATGTGCTCGATGTGGCTCATGCTGCTCGTTATGGGCGTCGACCCGTGGGTCGGCATCGTCGGTGCTGTGGCATACGGTCTGTCGACATATTTCCTGCTGATTATCGGCGCCGGGCACATCACCAAGATGTGGGCTTTGGTCTACGCGCCGCTGATGATGGGCGGAATATACTGCACCATGCGGCGCGACATGTGGCTCGGAGGGGCCCTTACGGCCGTGGCGGCGTCGCTCGAAATCGGAGCCAACCATCCTCAGATAACCTACTACTTCCTGCTCGCTGCCGCCGTATTCTGGCTCGGCGAGGGCATCGCGGCCCTGCGCGGACGCCGCATCGGCGACTTCGCGCGCCGCACGGCCGTCGTCGCGGCGGCCGGAGTGCTGGCCGTGGGCTCGAACTTCGCGCCGCTGTGGTACACGGCGCAGCATACGCCCGAGACCATGCGCGGCGGTTCGGAGCTGGCCGCGGCTGACAGCGCGATATCGGAGGGGCTCGACCTCGACTACGCCACGGCGTGGAGCTACGGCCGCACCGAGAGCTGGAACATGCTCATTCCCGACTTCATGGGCGGCGACTCGGGCCGCACCTTCTCGCGCGACGGCGAGGTGGCGCAGGCGATGGGCCGATACGGCATGGAGTCGCTGGCTGGGCAGCTGCCGATGTATTGGGGCGGGCAGCCCTACACGGCCGGCCCGACATACATAGGCGCTGCGGCGTGGCTGCTGGCGCTGCTGGGGCTGGCGCTGCTGGCGCGGCGCGACCGCGCGTGGCTCTTTTTCGCCATGCTGCTCATGCTGCTGCTCTCGTGGGGGCACAACCTGATGTGGTTCACGCGCGCGGCGTTCGAGTGGCTGCCCTTCTACGACAAGTTCCGCACGGTGTCGATGACGCTGGTGGTCGTGCAGTGGGCCGTTCCGCTGCTCGGCACGCTGGGGCTGATGCGGCTGTGGCGCGGCGAGGTGTCGCGCAGCGAGGTGCTGCGTGCGCTGGCGTGGTGTGCCGGTCTTGCGGGCGGCGTGTGTCTGCTGTTCGCCGTGGCGGGAGGTTCGTTGTTCGACTTCGGCCGCGAGCGGAGTGGCGAGATGATGACTGCCGAGTTCCTGCGCATGTTGCAGGCCTCGGGCGCTTCCGACTACATAGCGCAGGGCGTGCACGAGGAGCTCGGATGGGCTGCGGCCGACGCCATGGCCGCCGAGCGCGCCTCGGTCATGCAGGCCGATGCGTGGCGTTCGCTGCTTTTCGTGGCGCTCGCAGCGGGTGCGGTGCTGCTCTTCGTCATGAAACGCCTGCCGCGCTGGGGACTCGTCGCCGTGCTGACGCTCGTGGTGCTGCTCGACATGGTGCCGGTCGACATGCGATATCTGTCGCACGACCGATTCGTCGCGGCACGCCGCCAGAGCGTGACGCCGACGCCCGCCGACCTGAAAATCATGGAGGACACCGAGCCTGGATACCGCGTGCTCAACCTCACCGTGAGCCCGTTCAACGACGCCACGACCAGCTACTTCCACCGCTCGGTGGGCGGCTACCACGGCGCTAAGCTGGCCCGCTATCAGGACCTTATAGACCGCTATCTGAGCCGTGGCGACGAGGCGGTGCTCGACATGCTCAATACGCGCTACCTCATCGTCTCGCGCGACAGCGTCGTGCGGCGTCCGACGGCTCTGGGTGCTGCGTGGACGGTGCGCGATGTCGTGCGTGTCGACGGCGCGGCCGCCGAGATAGAGATGCTGGACGTGGTCGACCTGTCGCGTGCGGCGGTCGTCGACGACCGTTTCGAACTGCGCGGCGCGGATTACGGCGAGGCCGGCATACGGCTCGCGGAGTACCGCCCCAACTACCTGCGCTACGAATATTCGGCAGACGCGCCGCTGCTTGCCGTCTTCTCGGAGATATACTACGACAAAGGCTGGACGGCATACGTCGACGGCGAGCCGGCTCCCTACGTGCGTGCCGACTACGTGCTGCGCGCCATGGAGCTGCCCGCCGGCGAACATACCGTCGAGTGGCGCTTCCGCGCTCCGGGGTGGCGTGCGGTCGAGGGCGTGACCCTCGCCTCGTCGATAGCCGTGCTCGCGGCGGCCGTCGCGGCGCTCGCATGGGCGGTGCTCCGCTCGATTGGAATTCGAAAGAAAGATTGACGAAACGATATGAAAGACGACAAGAGATTGAAACGAAAGGTCCGCAACTCCTATGCGGTGTCGACCGTCAGTACGGCGCTCGTACTGTTCCTGCTGGGGTCGGTGGGGTATCTGATGTTCGCTGCGATGCGCATGGCCGACTCGCTGCGCGAGAGCGTGCAGGTGATGGTCGAGCTCAGCCGCGACGCGACGCCCGACCAGCGCGACGAAATCGAGCGCTTCCTCTCCGAGGAGCAGATGGTGACCGAAGTCGTCTTCTCGTCGGGCGGCGAGAAGGCGGCCGACGAGGAGTTCCGCCGCATGTTCGGTGCGGAGTACGAGGAGATAGCGGGCGAGAATCCGCTGCTCGATTCGTTCGACGTGCGTCTGTCGGCGCAGTCGTCCGACGGGGAGTATCTCTCGGCGTTCGTCGCACGGTTGGAGGAGCTGGTTGGCGTGGAGTACGTGTCGTATCCCGAGCTGTTGGTCGGGCGCCTGCACTCCACGGTGTCGCGCATACGGTTCGTCCTGCTGGTATTCGGCGGGGCGCTGCTGCTCATATCGCTGATACTGCTGAGCAACACCATACGACTGGCGATATTCTCGAAACGCTACCTCATAAACACCATGAAGCTGGTCGGAGCCACCAAGTGGTTCATCATGCGGCCGTTCGTCGGCAGCGCCCTGCTCTCGGGGCTGTTGTCGGGCGTCGTGGCGTCGATTCTGTTCTGCGCCGCGGTGTTCGGCCTGAACGAGGCCGTACCCGAGCTCACGTCGCTGGCCGAGGCGGAGAAAATCGCGATAATTCTCGGTGCGATGATTGCCGGCGGCATGCTGCTGTCGCTCTCGTTCACCGTCGTTGCGGTGAACAGGTTCGTAAACATGAAGTCGAATAAAATATACTTATATTAAAATTATTGAAATGAAACGCAGATTTTCGCAGATAAGCGACCCCAACGACGGTCGCATGCCGCTCTCGATGAAGAACTACGTGCTGCTGGCCGCGGGGCTCGCCGTGATAATCCTCGGCTTCGTGCTCATGTCGGGCGGCGGCAGCGATTCGCCCGAGGAGTTCAACTACGCCATGTTCTCGTGGCGGCGCATAACGCTGGCGCCGATTCTCGTCATCGCGGGTTTCGCATTCGAAATTTACGCCATTCTCAAACGTTTTTAGCCCGCCGGAACACTCCGGGGCCGATGCCGAGCGTCCGCCGTGGCGGCACCGGCGCGCCGGCGGAGTGCGCCCGGCATGAAATGAAAGACACTTAAATACATACGATGGAAACCATAGAAGCCATAATACTCGGCATAGTCCAGGGACTCACCGAGTTTCTGCCCGTGTCGAGCAGCGGGCACCTGCAAATCGCCAAGGCTCTGCTGGGCGTGCATATAGAACAGAACGTGACGTTCGACGTCATTCTCCACGGCGCCACGGTGCTCAGTACCGTTACGGTCATGTGGCGCGAGCTGTGGCGTCTGCTTTGCGGCGTGTTCTCGCGCCGCTTCAACGAGGAGCAGGCCTACGTGCTGAAAATCATCGTCTCGATGATTCCCGCCGGCGTGGTCGGCGTGCTCTTCGCCGACCGAATCGAGGCGCTCTTTTCGTCGCTCGCGTTCGTCGGCGCCATGCTGCTTCTGACGGCCGCGCTGCTCGCATTCGCCTACTATGCCAAGCCGCGGCAGAAGAGCTCGATATCCTACCGCGACGCGTTCGTGATAGGTCTGGCGCAGGCCGCAGCGACCATGCCCGGACTCTCGCGCTCGGGTTCGACGATAGCCACGGGCCTGCTGCTTGGCAACAGCAAGGAGAGCGTGGCGCACTTCTCGTTCATCATGGTCATACCCGTGATTCTCGGCAAGATGCTGCTCGACGCCGTGTCGGGCGAAATCGGCGCTATGAGCGTCGATACGGCGCCTCTTGTCGCCGGATTCGCGGCGGCGTATGTCTCGGGAGCGCTGGCCTGCAAGTTCATGATAGAGGTCGTCAAGCGGGGCAAGCTCGTGTGGTTCGCCGTCTACTGTGCGGCGGCCGGTCTGTTGTCGATAATAAGCAGTGTTTTGTAGTATGGCGGCAGTACGGAAAGAGGAGCTCGACCTTCGGAGCGTGAATTTTCTTGAAGGGTATATCGCCGTCATCGACAAGCCGTTGGAGTGGACGTCGACCGACGTGGTGCGCAAGATAAAGTATGGCCTGCGCAAGGCCGGATTCCCGAAAATCAAGGTGGGGCATGCCGGAACGCTCGACCCGCTGGCTACGGGGGTGCTCATCGTCTGCATCGGCAAGGCCACCAAGATGGTCGATTCGTTGCAGGCCGAGGAGAAGGAGTACGAGGCCGAGCTGATGCTCGGCGCGACGACTCCGAGCTTCGACCTCGAACACCCCGTCGACCGCACCTATCCCACGGAGCATATCACCCGCGAGGGTGTCGAGGCCGCGCTGGCGTCGCTGTGCGGCGAGCGGTTGCAGGCGCCGCCCATCTACTCGGCGAAGAAGGTCGAGGGCGTGCGCGCCTACGAATTCGCCCGCGCCGGCGAGGAGGTCGAGTTGCGCAAGGCGTTGATAAATATCTATGAAATAGAGCTTTTGGAGTACTCTATGCCGCGCGTCCGAATCCGTGTGAGGTGCAGCAAGGGCACCTATATACGTTCGCTGGCGCAGGAGATAGGCCAGGCGCTCGACAGCGGCGCGCATCTGACGGCTCTGCGACGCACGCGCAGCGGCGGTTTCACGGCCGATTTGGCTTGGTCGCTCGACGAATTTATGAAAAAATTGGAAGCGATTGAAACAAAATAGATTATTTTGCGTATAACATTCGATTGCCGTCTTCGGTCCGCGGGGCCGGCGGCGTATGAACTCTGTACAGCGCAAAAATAAAGAAGAACGACTATGAAACTTTCGCAATACGGCTACGACTTCGCCCCCGAGATGCTGGCGAAGTACCCGACTGACAATCGCGACGAATCGCGTCTGATGGTCATCGACCGCAAGACGGGCACTATCGAGCACCGCATCTTCAAGGAGATAATCGAATATTTCGACGAGAACGACACCTTCGTATTCAACGACACCAAGGTGTTTCCGGCGCGTCTGTACGGCAACAAGGAGAAGACCGGCGCCGAAATCGAGATATTTCTGCTTCGCGAGCTGAACCGCGACCTGCGTCTGTGGGACGTGCTGGTCGACCCGGCCCGCAAAATCCGCATCGGCAACAAGCTCTACTTCGGCGACGACGATCTGCTCGTGGCTGAGGTCATCGACAACACCACCTCGCGCGGCCGCACGCTGCGCTTCCTCTGCGACGGCACCTACGAGGAGTTCAAGGAGGCTCTCTTCAAGCTGGGCGAGACTCCGCTGCCCAAATGGGTGCGCGATAAGGTCGAGCCCGAGGATGCCGAGCGCTACCAGACCATTTTCGCCCGTCACGAGGGTGCCGTGGCCGCTCCTACGGCAGGCCTGCACTTCTCGAAGCATCTGATGAAGCGCATGGAGATAAAGGGCATAAACGCCGAGTTCATCACGCTGCACGTCGGTCTGGGCAACTTCCGCACGGTCGATGTCGAGGATTTGTCGAAGCACAAGATGGACTCCGAGCAGATAATGGTCGACGAGGCCACCGCCGAGCGCGTGAACGCCACCAAGCGCAGCGGCCGTAAAATCGTCTCGATAGGCACCACGGTCATGCGAACGCTCGAATCGGCAGTCTCGACCGGCGGCATGATAAAGGCCGTCGACGGGTGGACGAACAAGTTCATCTTCGCGCCCTACGACTTCACCGTCGCCGACGCCATGGTTACCAACTTCCACCTGCCGTACTCGACCCAGCTGATGATGGTGGCGGCGTTCGGCGGCTACGAGCTGACTATGGAGGCCTACCGCGCGGCCAAGGCCGAAGGGTATCGTTTCGGCACCTACGGCGACGCCATGCTGATTTTATAGGGCGTTTCGGCTGGTTTTGTTCGCAAGCGGATGCGTGTGCCGGCCGGCAGGCCTGTCTGAATTCGGATTCTCGTTTTTTTTGAATTCAAGAGGCGCTTCCGTTCGGTAAAATGCAAATAAATTTGCTTTTACACTCGCTTATTCGTATCTTTGTACGATTTATTTCGCGTAAAAAAGGAGGGATTTCATGTCGTCGGCTAAAATACTATACATCTGTCAGGAGATATTTCCCTATCTCCCCGAAACCCAGGAGGCGGCGTTCTGCCGCAAACTCTCGCAGGCGTTGCAGGAGCGAGGCAACGAGATTCGCACGTTCATGCCCCGCTTCGGCTGCATCAACGAGCGCCGCAACCAGCTGCACGAGGTGATTCGTCTGTCGGGAATGAACCTTATTATCGACGACAACGACCATCAGCTCATAATCAAGGTGGCGTCGATACCGTCTGCCCGCGTGCAGATATACTTCATCGACAACGACGACTACTTCGCCCGCAAGGCGGTTCTTCGCGACGATGCCGGAGAGTGGTTCGCCGACAACGACGAGCGCGCCATATTCTTCGCTCGCGGCGTGTTGGAGACCGTGCGCAAGCTCCGCTGGTCGCCCACGGTCGTGCACTGCCATGGCTGGTTCTCGGCCGTTGCTCCGATATACCTGAAAAAGGTATTCGCCGACGATCCCATCTTCCGCGACGTCAAGATTGTGGTCTCGCTCTACGACGACGCATTCCCGGGGACGCTCGATGCGGGATTCGCCGCGAAGATAGCGAACGAAGGCGTCGACGACGATAATTTGAAGATTCTCGATACTCCTTCATACGAAAATCTCTGCCGCTTCGTTATTGACTATGCCGACGCGGTGGTCGAGGGTTCGGCCGGCGTGAATGCCGAGGTAGCGGAGTATGCCGCAGCGAGCGGCAAGCCGTTCCTGAGGTTCGACCCCGAAGCCGGCGAAGAGGAAGTTTTCGATAATTACAAACGATTCTATGATGAGTTGCTATAACCTGCGCCGCTTTGCGGCGACGATTCTCTCGGCGGCGGTCGCTCTGGCGGTCGCTGCGTCGTGTACTACGGCCGACGACTCGCTCGGCTTCGATTTCGTGCCCGACAACCAGAAGATGAAGATACGCCGCACGGTGCTGGACCCTTCGACTGCGGCCGGCCGGCGGATGCTGACCACCAGGCTCTTCCGCACGGACTCGATAGTCTCTTCGAACCTCACCTACGGATACATGGGCGCGCAGAGCGACGCCGATTTCGGCCGCCGCTCGGCCGGTTTTCTGTCGCAGTATCTGGTCGTTGGCCTGAGCGACAGTACGGGTTTCGGCTACCGTCCGATTTTCGACTCGGTGCAGCTAGTGCTGTCGGTGTCGGACTACAAGGGCGATACGACCAAACCCATGCGGTTCAATGTCTACGAGGTCGTGGGCGACCTTTTCGAGGGTAACGACGGCAACGGCGACGGTTCGGCCGACACGATTTTCTATCCCGGGTTCAGACCGATGGAGAAACCGGGGCTCATATCCGCCGATCCGGTCTTCACGTTCGTCTTCCCCGACGGCAAGAGCACCGGCCCGGCTACTGCGGCAGTGACGATGACCGCTACTGCTGCGGGCCGCAAACTCATCGACCGCCTGATGCTTGTCGACGGCGAGTACAAGGACAACGACATGACGGTCTACCGCGACGACGAGCTGTGGGTCGACTGCTTCAAGGGCCTCTACATAGCTCCCGATGGCCAGCCCGACGGCGAGGGCGCGATGTTCTCGCTCGATCTGTCGGCTTCGGGCTTCGCGATTTACGGCCGCAACCGCCGCGAGGACGACCCCGAGTTCATCCGCGATACCACGCAGGCCTTCTACTACTTCTACGACTCGGCCGCCAAGACGGGCAACGTCTCGGTGAACTCCATCGAGCGCGACTATGCCGGAACGCTTCTCGACGAGTCGATGATGCGCGAGGCCGATGCGAACAAGGGCGAGACGGACAACCGCCCCGAGGTCGAAATCGGATATGTGGACGGCATGGCCGGCCCTGTGACGGAGATTACCTTCGGCGAAGAGTTCTTCCTCGCACTCGATGCTCTGCGCACGACGGAAGAGGACGGCGAGCCGGTCGAGCACTCCGACATAGCCTTCAATCAGGTGCGCATGCTCGTCTATCTCGACGGCGCGCAGTACGACTGGGAGCTCAACTCGCCCGAGGTTCTCACTCCGCTGCTCGACAAGTCGCTGTCGCGTCTGGGTCTCTATACCGACTACAAGAAGCTCACGGCCGTGCCCGACTACAACTACGTCTACGAGTCGCAGTACTCCGTGGATTTGAACTACGACGGCTATCTGACCCGCAGCTTCGGATGCTATACGCTCGACATCACGGCTTACGTGCAGGGCCTGTGGCGCAGCTACCGCGCCCTGGGAGAGGACGAAACGGTGGAGGATATCTCGGCGCGCAAGGTATATCTCGGTCCCGAGGCATACGGCGTCTACGGATTCGGGCACTCTATTGTGCAGGGCATGGACGGCGGGACGAACAGCGCTCCTATAAAGTTCGAGCTGACATACACGCTGATAAAATAGGATATTCACAATATATGGAACAACGACGAACCTAAGACATGGCGCTTAGGTTTTGTCGTCTCAAAAAGCAAGGATACGCAATGCAGGAAAATTTAGTCATAGTCGAGTCTCCGGCGAAAGCGAAGACGATCGAAAAATTTCTGGGCAAAGACTACATCGTAAAATCGAGCTTCGGCCATATTCGCGACCTCTCGAAAAAGGATCTCGGAATCAATATCGCCGACGGTTTCGCTCCCGTGTACGAGATTCCGAGCGACAAACGCAAACTCGTGGACGAACTTGCCAAGCTGGCCCGCACGAAGACCGTGTGGCTCGCATCCGATGAAGACCGCGAGGGCGAGGCCATAGCATGGCACCTGACCGAGGTGCTTGGGCTGCCGGTCGAGACGACGAAACGTATCGTGTTCCACGAAATCACCAAGCGGGCCATTCTCGAAGCTATCGAGAAGCCTCGCACGGTCGACATGAATCTCGTCAATGCGCAGCAGGCCCGCCGCGTGCTCGACCGTCTGGTCGGCTTCGAGCTCTCGCCCGTGCTGTGGAAGAAGGTCAAGCCGTCGCTGTCGGCGGGTCGCGTGCAGAGCGTCGCCGTGCGTCTGCTGGTCGAGCGCGAGCGCGAAATCATAGCATTCCGCTCAGCTCCCTATTTCCGTGTCGTGGCGCGTTTCTATGCTGCCGGCGATGCCGAGAAGACGCTCTTCAAGGCCGAGCTGTCGCACCGCTTCGACACGCGCGACGAGGCCGAGGCGTTCCTCGGAACGTGCGCCGCTGCCGAGTTCCGCGTGGTCAAGGCCGAGGAGAAGCCGGCTCAGCGCTTCCCCGCCGCGCCGTTCACCACCTCGACGCTCCAACAGGAGGCGAGCCGCAAGCTGGGCATGTCGGTGTCGCAGACCATGTCTGTCGCGCAGCACCTCTACGAGCAGGGTCTCATCACCTACATGCGTACCGACTCGGTGAATCTGTCGACGCAGGCGCTCGCGCAGTGCAAGGAGGAGATTACGAAGCTCTTCGGCGAGAAGTACTCCGCATGGCGCAACTACAAGACCCACACCAAGGGCGCGCAGGAGGCCCACGAGGCCATCCGCCCGTCGTATATCGACCGTCAGGAGATCGAGGGCACGCCTGCCGAGAAGCGTCTCTACGACCTTATCTGGAAGCGCACGGTTGCCTCGCAGATGGTCGCCGCGGAGATAGACCGCACGTCGGTCGTCATCGAGATGAGCAACTCCCCGGAGCTCTTCAACGCTACGGGCGAGGTTGTCCGTTTCGACGGATTCCTGCGTCTCTACTCCGAGTCTACCGACGACGAGCCCGCAGAGCAGAGCGGCGAGGGCGTACTGCCCAAGATGGCGGCCGGCGACCTGCTTCTGAGCCGCGACATCACCGCCACGGAGCGCTTCACGACGGCTCCGGCGCGTTATAACGAGGCGTCGCTCGTCAAGCGCATGGAGGAGCTCGGCATCGGCCGTCCGTCGACCTACGCACCGACCATTACCACGATTATCAACCGCGGCTACGTGGTCAAGCAGAACAAAGAGGGGCAGAAGCGCTCCTACGTTCAGCTGACCCTCGCCTCGGGCAAAATTACGGAGAAGCAGGTGACCGAGACCTTCGGCAAGGAGAAGAACCGTCTGTCGCCTACCGACATAGGCATGGTCGTGAACGACTACCTCGAATCGCAGTTCGCGCCGATTATCGACTACAACTTCACGGCCAACGTCGAGAAGGAGTTCGACCGCGTGGCCGACGGCGGCATCACGTGGGAGAAGATGATAGGCAACTTCTACGGCCCGTTCCACACGATGGTCGACGAGGCCATCGCCACTCAGACCGACAAGGTGTCGCAGGCCCGCATCCTGGGCAGCGACCCCAAGACGGGTCATGTCGTCAAGGCCCGCATCGGCCGCTACGGCCCGATGGTCGAAATCGAGGGCGCCGAGGGCGAGAAGAGCCGCTTCGCATCGCTCAAAAAGGGTCAGCTCATCGAGTCCATCACGCTGGACGAGGCGTTGGAGCTCTTCGCGCTGCCTCGCAATCTGGGCGAGTACGAGGGCGAAGACCTGGTGGTCGGTCTGGGCAAGTTCGGCCCCTATGTCCGTCACGGCAAGAAGTTCGCGTCGCTGGCCAAGAGCGACGACCCCTACACGATAGGTTTCGAGCGCGCCGCGGAGCTCATCCGCGAACGCGAGGAGCAGACGCGTGCGGCCAACACTCCGCTGCGCAGCTTCGCCGAAGACCCCGATATGCTGGTGAAAAACGGCCGCTACGGCGCCTATATCGCCTACAAGGGCAAGAACTACCGTTTGCCGAAGGGGGCGGTTCCGGCCGAGCTTACGCTGGAAGAGTGCCTGCAAATCGTCGCTTCGTCCAAAAAGTAAGATTTCCGTTTTCGTGAGCCTGACGCGCCGTCGGGTTTGCCGGGGCTCCCGAAAGCGATGTTTGAAAAACGACCCTAAACTTCAATATCGTTATGAAAAAACTACTTCTCACGCTGGCCGCTTTTGCGGCTGTCGCTGCGGCGGCACAGGAGACTGCGAAGCCGGAGCCCGAAGGCTACCGCTTCACCGACACGAAAATCATCAAGACCACGCCCGTCAAGGATCAGTCCCGCAGCGGTACCTGCTGGTGCTTCTCGACGATGACGTTCCTCGAAAGCGAAATCATGCGTGCCGGAGGCGAGGAGATGCACCTCTCGGAGATGTGGATTGTCCGCCACTCGTTCAAGGACAAGGCCGTAAAGTACGTGCGTCTGCACGGCCACCTCAATTTCGCCGAGGGCGGTGCGTCGCACGACGTGACGGAGGGCATCAAGGCCCACGGCATCGTTCCGTTCGACGTATACCCCGGTCTGAACTACGGCACCGACAAGCCGGACTTCCATGAGCTCTCGGCCGTGTTCAAGGCCTATCTCGACGCTGTCATCTCGGCAGCCGAGAAGTCGCGCAAGCCTCTGTCGACGGCTTGGGAGAAGGGTTTCGACGCCCTGCTCGACACCTATTTCGGCGCTATGCCCGAGACGTTCGAGCATAACGGCCGGGAGTACACCCCCGAGTCGTTCGCCGCGTCGCTGCCCATCGACATGAACGACTATATCGACATCACGTCGTTCACCCACCATCCGTTCTACGAGCGTTTCGTCATCGAGATTCCCGACAACTGGATGTGGGGCACGGTCTACAACCTGCCGCTCGACGAGATGATGGCCGTCGTCGACCACGCGCTGGCCGAGGGCTACACCCTGGCATGGGGCACCGACGTGAGCGACAAGGGCTTCACCCGCACGGGTCTGGGCGTTCTTCCCGAAGCCGACTTGGAGAGCATGGACGGCACCGAGGCGGCACGCTGGATAAAACTCTCCGACAAGGACAGGGAGGCTGCGCTCTACTCGTTCGAGAAGCCCGGCAAGGAGAAGACCATCACGCAGCAGATGCGTCAGACGGCGTTCGATAACTACGACACCACCGACGATCACGGCATGGTCATCATGGGTACGGCCGTAGACCAGAACGGCACGCCTTACTACAAGGTGCAGAACTCGTGGTCGACGAACACGACCTACGAGGGCTTCTGGTACTTCTCGCGTCCGTTCGTCGAGTATAAGACCACCTCGATTACGGTCAACAAGAACGCCCTGCCGAAGGATATCCGCAAGAAGCTGGGTCTGAAATAGTCGTCCCGCAAGCCTTTCGACTCTCCGAAGGAGCAGTCGCGCATAAACAATCCCGCCGAAGCGCTTCGGCGGGATTGTTTATTTCGGGAGGGAGGTATGCACTCCATATCCGATTTGTCCTTGCTGCCCTGCGATATGTGCAGTGCAGTGCAGTGCAGTGTAGTGTAGTATAGTGTAGTGTAGTACACGGAGCGCGGAGTTAACCCCCCCCCACCAATTATAACCCACCAATTAACAAAGGGAAGGGAG
>CAMWIG010000023.1 GCA_947174295.1 uncultured Alistipes sp.
ATACTCCCGCTCGGCAAAATACAAGTAAACTTGCTTTTGCCCTCGCTTATTCGTACTTTGGCTGTCGCCGAAGATACTCCCGCTCGGCAAAATACAAGTAAACTTGCTTTTGCCCTCGCTTATTCGTATCTTTGTCCGACATTATCAAAACTACTGAAAGACTCATGTTCAAAACATACCTGCGACTTCTGGGCTTCGCCCGGCCTTTGAGCCGATACGCCGTTCCGTATGCTGTCTATGCGACGCTGTACGCCGTATTCAACACGTTCAACTATGCGATGATAATACCGATTCTGAAAACGATGTTCATGGACGACTTCGTATTCACGCCGGTGTACGAATTTCCGAAACTGTCGTTGCACGGACAAGCGTTCTCCGATGCGTTGAACTACATCTACACCGCGACGTTCGGCACGGAGTTCGTGCTGTCGAACATGCTCATCATGCTCGCCGGAGTCACCATAGTCATGAACCTGCTGAGCAACCTGTTCCGCTATCTCAGCGCGTGGACCGTCGAGAACATGCGCACGAGGTCGTTGCAGCGAATCCGCAACGAGATGTTCGACAAGGTGGCAGGGATGAATGTGGGCTATTTCAGCGACCAGCGCAAGGGCGACATCATGTCGCGCATCACGGCCGACGTCGGAGTGGTCCAGTTCTGCATCACCAACACTTTGCAGGTGGCATTCCGCGAGCCGCTGCTCATCGTAGGTTTCATCGTGCTGATGCTCTCGATTTCGTGGCAGCTGTCACTCTTCTCGATTCTGTTCCTTCCCGTGGTGGCGCTCATCATAGGTTCGATAGTCAAGCGCCTGCGCCATCCGGCGCTCAAAGGCCAGCAGCGCATGGGCGACATGAACTCGGTGCTCGACGAGTCGCTGTCGGGCATCAAGGTGATAAAAAGCTATAATGCTACGGACTACATACGCCGCAAGTTCGCAGCGATAAACGGCGAGTACTCGCGTCTGATGCTCTCCATGGCGCGCCGTCAGCAGCTGGCGTCGCCCATGAGCGAATTTCTCGGAATATCGGCCGTGTCGGTGCTTATAGTCTTCGGCGGCGCGCTGGTGACGTCGGGTTCGCTCAGCGCCGCGGGATTCGTGGCCTTCATCGCCGCGTTCTCGCAGATTACGCGTCCCGTGCGGTCGTTCGTCGACCAGTTCGCCAACATCAACAACGGTATCGCCGCCGGCGAGCGCATATTCGCGCTGCTCGATGCCGCGCCCGAAATCGAGGACAAACCCGAGGCTCGCACACTCACGGAGTTTCGCGATTCGATAGAGTTCCGCGGCGTAGGTTTCTCCTACGACGGTCAGCGCCAGGTGCTCGACGACGTGTCGTTCACCATACGCAAGGGCGAGACGGTGGCTCTGGTAGGTCCGTCGGGCGGCGGAAAGTCGACGCTCAGCGAGCTGATACCGCGGTTCTACGACACGACGCAGGGCGACATACTTATCGACGGCGTGTCGGTGCGCGACTACACGCAGGAGAGTCTGCGCGACCATATCAGCGTCGTGGCGCAGGATACCGTGCTGTTCAACGACACGATAGAGGGCAACCTCTCGCTCGGCAGGCTCGGCGCCACGCACGAGGAGATTGTCGCGGCGGCCAAGGTGGCCAATGCCCACGACTTCATCATGCAGACCCCCGACGGTTACCGAACCAACATCGGCGACCGCGGCACGAAGCTCTCGGGCGGGCAGCGGCAGCGTCTGTCGATTGCACGCGCCGTGTTGAAGAATCCCGACATACTGATTCTCGACGAGGCTACCTCGGCGCTCGACACCGAGAGCGAGAAGCTGGTGCAGGATGCTCTCAACACGCTGCTCGAAGGGCGCACGTCGGTGGTTATCGCCCATCGGCTCAGTACGATACACAATGCCGACAAGATTATAGTCGTCGACGGCGGCCGCATAGCCGAGCAGGGCACGCACGCCGAACTGATGGCCCGCGGCGGAATATACGCCCATCTGATAGAGATGCAGAGTCTCTGAAACGGAGCCGTGCCTCATGCGAGGCACGGCTTCTCTTTTCAATTGTATTGCTGTCGTTGTGAATGCGGTGTTGCCGTTGTGCCGTCAGGCCTGCGGCATCACCGCTCCATGCCCGGCAATCCGCGCATCTGTTTCGTTCTAAAACGCGCCCTATTTTGCGACGCAGTCGAGAATCGTCTCGGTCAGAGCGCGTATTATGGAGTTCTTGACGTAGGTGCGGCGTACTGCGACGGCGATGCGGCGCGACGTGGCCCCTTTGGCGAGCGTCTTCACCCGGCTCTGCTTGTCGGCGGCGATGTAGTCGATTGCCATTTCGGGGATTATCGTCATGCAGGACGTGCAGTCGACGATTCGCATCAGCGTGTCGAGCGACCCCGACTCGAACGAGTAGTGCGACGGCACGTCTTGTTTCATCTGGCAGAGTTCCAGAATCTGGTCGCGCATGCAGTTGCCGCTGCTGAGCAGTATCAGACTCTTCGGGTCGATATCCTCGATTCGGATGTTCTGACGCTCGCCCAGCGGGTTCGACGGCGCGACGTAGCAGAAGAAACGGTCGCTGAACAGATCGTGCTCGACAATCCCTTCTCCGCAGGTTCCGCTCGCCACGAGCGCCGCGTCGATTCGGTCGTGGCGCAGGGCGTCGATGATGTCGGCCGTCACCATCTCGCGGATTTCGAGCTCCACCTTCGGGTATCGCTTCACGAAGTCGGGAATGAAACGGTGCAGCAGGTAGGGTGCTATGGTCGGGATGACACCGAGACGCAGCCTGCCCGCGGTCTCGCCTTTGAGTTCGGCGACCGATTCGCGGATGTAGTTGTAGGCTTTCAGAGTCTCGCGCACCCGTTCCAGCACCACTTCTCCGGCCTCGGTCGGAATGACCGGCTTCTTCGAGCGGTCGAGGAGTATCACTCCGAGCTCCTCTTCGAGCGACTTTATCTGCATGCTCAGCGACGGCTGCGTGACGAAACAGTGCTCGGCTGCGAGCGAGAAACTGCCGCAATTGGCTACGGCGAGAAGATATTCGAGTTGAACGATAGTCATGATGCGTGGCTTATTGTATGGAACAAAAATATAAAAAATCCCTATGTCGCGCAACTTTTCGCCGATAATATCTCTCGGTCATCGTCTCGTCGGCTGTATTGCGATTTCACTGAAAAGAATGTGCCGGAGTGTGCTGCTTTTTCCGCACTCCGGCTTTGGCGGCGATATTTCCCCAAGTTTAAATAACATAGTTTAGGTTCAATATTGATTTTCAGAAATATTTTGCCGAAATTTGTTTTGTGAATTTTTACATGAGTGTTGTTCGACGCAAAATTTTTTCTACCTTTGTTGTGTTGCATACATATGCGACAGACATATGAATAGAAAGTGTTTTCGCACTGTCCTTAATTGAAAATGTGGCAATTTTCTACGAAGAGGGGACGAAGAACAACACTCATTTCTTGTTTAGACTATGGATGGGACATATATCTTGTCCCCGATTTACCGTATCTATTCAAGTGTGGGGCAGTATCGTTTATTCTCTTCGGGTTCGCCACAACCTTCAATTAGATAAACGAAATAGGCTCCACACTTTTCTTTTTTACTAACTGCCGTCTTTGGAGTTGAACGGTGATATGGAAACTATTGTTTAACTCAAATATCATTTTAATTATGAAGAAGATCTTAGCATTTCTAATGTGTTCGTTGCTTTTGTCGGGAGTTGTGTCCGCTCAATCGAAACAGGAAATCAAAGAAGCGGAAAAGGTTGCAAAAGTTCAGGCCAAACAACTTTCGAAGGACGGATGGAAACTGCTTGAAAGCGGGACGCTTGAATCGGTTCTTAAAAACCATTATCTGAAAAAGAAAACCGCTGATGTCGAAGAGATAGTAGGTACTGCTAACAGAATGAGAAGTATCAATCTCGGTAAGACGACGGCCCGCAACAATGCAATGAACGAATATGCAGAATCTGCCAAGTCGATGATACGCGGCCGCATTACAACTGATATTCGTGATATAGATGAAAGCCAAGTCGAAAATCTGGTTAGCGGATACGAGCGTCTGGTGTTGAAAGAAATTAACGGTGAAGTCAAGTCGTCATATACTCTGTACAAAGAGAATAAGGATGGTAAGTACGACGTGCGCGGTTATTTCCTGGTAGATCAGGACTCTGCCTCCAAAGCCAGAAAACGGGCGATGGAGCTCGCTCTCGAAGAGTCTGAGTTGGCGCACAAATATGGTAATGAGATTTCTAACTTCATCGACGAAGGTTTCAATAAATTGAAGTAATGATGAAGTGCCTGCATTTTTTATTACTGCTCCTGGTTCTGTCCGATTTTGCAATCGGACAGAATCTTTCATCGCAGGTCGCAAAAATCAAAGCAGATTCATCCTATAAATGGGGCGAAGGCTCCGGGTATACCTTAGATGAGGCGGACAAAGAGGCGCTGAAAGGTCTGGTGCGCAGTATTTCGGTGGCTGTCTGCGACTCGTTTTCGCAACAAGAATCGCAAATAGCGGTAAATGATGATTCCGTATTCCGCGAAAGTATAGAGTCGCGTATGAATACCTATTCGTTTGCGACTCTGCAAAATGTCGGACAAATTATTTTGTCGGAGGAAAATCCTGCGAAGGTTTTCAGATATATCAAACAAAGTGAAATAGAAAAGAGTTTCGAAGCTCGGCGCCAAAGAGCATTGTCGTTTATCGATGACGCTAATAAGGCTCTGGAAATGGCGCATGTCGGAGATGCGATAAAGTACTATTATTGGGCGATGGTGCTTTTGAATACCATTCCCGGCGGAGCCGCAATCAAAGCCTCGCTGGACGATGGGGCTGAAACACTGGTCTATACATGGTGTCATGACAAGATATGCCGAATCGTTGAAGATATATCCGTTGCAGTCGCAGACATAGACCGGCAACCTGCATATTCGACGGTTTTGTTTGATGTCAGATACAAAAATATGCCGGTTGCGAATCTGGATTATCAATATTGGATGGGGCAGCGTTTCTCGTCGTTTTATTCGGTGAAGGATGGTCGCGGAACAGCCGATTTTGATAGCTTGACCGACGGCGACCAAATAAAGCTCAAAATAGAGTATCAATATGCTCATATCGCAAAGAATCTCGACGGTGAGTTGCGCGGATGCTTCGAGACCGATATTCCGACATTTCCACTGAGTCGTATTCAGAAATTCGTGCCGGGCCGCATGCCGGTGAATACGAAGACCGACAAGGCAGAACGCCCTGCCGGAAAAGCTAAAAAGCTGCATAAACCCGTCGAGACTGTCATGCCGCAGCACCAGTCGCAGGATTTGCGAGTGTCGGCATATGCCAGAAATCAGGATGAGGTATACGAGCCGGTTGAATTCGTCGCTCCGAAAGACGATTCAGCATATCGGGAGATAATGAAACGGATAGAGTCGGCGATTCGTCTGCGGGATTACGAATCGGTGATGACTTTGTTTACTCCCGACGGATACGACATGTTCAACAAGCTCATAGCTTACGGCAGCGCATCCATCGTCTCCACTCCGCAATATAGTTTCATTCAGTTTGAGGATAGGGTGATTTGCAGAAGCATAACCATGCAATTCAAGTTCAGGAACAACAAGACATTCATCGAGGATGTTACATTCCGATTCGATAAAGACGAACGAATCGAATCAATAGCATTTACGCTTGCCGATTCGGTTGAAGCCCTGTTGTTCGACGCAGGTTTTCGATGGGATAACGACTCGCGACTTTTGATGATGGAGTTTATGGAGAACTACCAGACTGCGTATTCGTTGAGGCGGTTGGATTATATCGAAAGCGTGTTTTCCGACGATGCTCTGATTATCGTAGGCAAAGTTTTGAAAACAGGTGCTGCAAGACACGCGGACGGTCGGCTTTTCAATGACCCGCAGGTCGAATTGATACGTCATACGAAAGCCGAATACATTCGGCATCTTCGCAGAAGTTTCGCGAGCAAGGAGTACATAAACATCGGATTCGAGGACATAGATATTGCAAAGATGACAAAAGGCGGAGAAATATACGCAATCCATATCAAGCAATATTATTACTCGAACAATTATAGCGACACGGGATATTTGACACTGCTGGTGGATATGCGCGATCAAACAAAGCCGATGATTCATATCCGTGTATGGAATCCGAAAAAGGATCCGAATTTCACCGCTCTGAAATTTCTGCGAGACGGAGCAAGTTTATTGGATTGATAATACAATAATTAATTATGAAGAAACTTATACTTTTAGTCTGCGGCATCGTGACTGCGAACTTCGCTGCGGCCCAAATCCGTTTATCGCAGCCAGTTGCATCAAACGAACTCTCCGAAGCGGTATTCGACAGGGTGCGCGACGACAACAAACAACTGTGCGCACTGATTTCCGTCGATGTCTCGGGGTTGACGCTGGAACAGTTGCAGGGAATCAAGTTCGACACCAGCAATGGGGCGAACATTTATATCAAAAACAGGCCGGAAGAGGCGACGAACATGCGATTTTATATTTCGCCGACAGCAACATTCGTCGAAATCGCAATCAAAGGATACGACAAAGCACGACTGCAACTTAATCAGGAGCTGAAAGGTGGAAAGCTGTATAAGATGAAGCTTCATGCCCGGCCTCTCGAAGTGGAAATTACGATAACGAGCAGTGTCCGCTCTTCGGCCGAGGTTTACATCGACGATGATTTTGTGGGAAACACTCCGTTGACCACGACGGTTAAATACGGAGTTCCGTTCGATATCAGAGTCGTCGGCGATATCCCGGAGATAAAAGAGAAGGTAGTCGTTACCGAGGACAGCGTCAAGGCTTTCGACTTTACGAATGTTCGCGGCCATAAGGACGTGGTTCTCAATATCAGCCATAATGCGGAAGTAAAGGTCGATGAAACGGTTGTCGGTGTAGCCAAAGGCGGCGTGCCTTTCGTCGTAAAGGAGCTGGTGTACGGCAAACACCTTATCGTAGTGCGGGCATTGGATTTCAACGATACGCAGGAACGGCCGGTAAATGTTACGGCGAAGAGTAGCAATGCTCTGGATATCAATTTGCAACATATGAAAACAGTTACGATAGATGCCAATATCTCGGGAGCACAGGTATCTATCGACGGCAAATATCTGGGAGATACGAAGCTTATAACGGCTCTTGCATACGGAAAACACCGAATGACGATGTCGAATGCCGGCAAGAGCAAAACAGGCATTATAGATGTCAATGACAAAAACTCGTATTTCAAATGGAAACTGCCGAAACCGTCGACCCGTTATCGCAGAGGTTATACTACGCGGGAGATAGATTTGCGTCCCATCGGACTGGAACTCGGATATGCACAGAAGCAATGGGTATACAAAGCCGATGGAGAGAAACTTAAAACAGGCGTTTGGGCGCAGGGTGAAGAGTATCTTCACGGTTTGCAGGCAGGTATTCGTATCGAACCGCGCATCGGTTGGTGGTTCTACGTTCATACGGGAATTTATTATGAATTCTATTACAGCAAAAGCGATGAAGTTCATACCGACGACGGGTATAACGTCTTTGCCAAATTCATCGAACATTCGCTTTATGTCCCTGCTCATATCGAATTCAAGATGCCGGTTTCGGACAACTTTTATTTCTTCATTAACGGCGGCATCGGTTTCGATTGCGGACTTGTTGCCAAGGCTGATTTTTACGACGTAGGAGGTGATGAACCGTACTATACGGAGGAAGACATTTATGGCAACGGCGAAATGGGGGATATGAAACGTTTCAATATTTCCGGTGAATTCGGTGGCGGGTTCTGTGCCAAACGTTGGAAATTCGGATGTACGGTCAGCCGAGGACTTATGGATATGAGTCTCGGTAGCGGCTATACGGTGCAACAGAACAAGCTGACAGCTTATTTTTCGTATATGTTCTAAAATCTTCACAATATGGAATTCAATACTTTATCTGTTGTTTTAACAATAGTCATCGGGATTATCTTGATATTGTTTCTATGGGTAATTATATCAAATAACAAGAATATTCAGTCAACAAATAATGTTGCAAGCTCTTCGTTATTACAAGACAATCTAGATCAAGTTGATGATGAAAAAAAACAACTTCTGCAAACCGTCAAGGAACTGCAAAATCGGATATCTGCATATAAAAGCCAAATCGAAATACAAGTCTATAACGAAGATATCCAAAAACGGTTCATAGAATCTAATTTCGAATGGAATCATTATTTATATGCCTATTTCAATCGCATATCCATGTTCCATCCTGTATATAAGAAGATTCGAGAATTTAACGATGTTTGCAATCGTATAAACGAGAATTCGAGTAAAAAAGAATTTGTTGCTGAACTAAGAAAAGCATTGGATCAAATAGATCTGTCAAATCAACTTGAGGTGCAAGAATATTGGAGTAACCTCGGGTGTGTATTGGCACAATTCATAGGAAAAGATGAATTGAACGATAGCAAGGCTTTACATTCGATGACTGTTGATATTTATGAATCACAAACAGAATATATCAAAAACATTATCGAATGTCTCAATCTTCTTAAAGATAATTTTTCTCGTTTCGAAAAAATTGCAAATCGTTCTGCGCTTGTTCAATTTATTCATGATTTTTGGTCTGGATGTAAAGATGCATTTGCTGCAACCGTCATTGATATCATAACGGATAATCCTATTGGCGATATTATTGTCCAATGGGCCGAATCTAAAAAACTGAATGACTCCGATTTTGTGCAATTGTATATTGAAACGATGGAAGCTTTCATAGATGAAGCGCCAAAATTGATTTTGAAAATAGACGATATGTTAAGTGTTGTTTATATCAAATATATGCACCTTAAAACAGCACAAGATTTACAAATACTTTCTAATATCAGAGAGTGTACTACAAAGGGAGAACAAGCTGAAAATATATTGAATAAATGGGAAAATAAGATGAATAGTATTCATGTGGATTTGACTGTTCATGAAAGAATTAAAGAGTTTATGAATATGGCGAAAAACTTATAGCCATGAAATTTCTATCATTTATTTTCTCGCTCTTTCTGTGTTTTTCGGCAAATGCTCAAAACATCGGGACATATTTGGAAGAATACGAAACCTTCAAGCGTCAGGCCTTGCAGGAATATACTGATTTTCGGGATAAGGCCAACGCCGAATATGCACAATACATGCGCGATGCGTGGGCGTGGTATCGGGGTGAAAAACCTATGCCAGCGCCGACAATCGAAGATCCGATTGTGCCGCCGGTCATTATCCCCGAGGAGGAGCGAGGCAAAACGCCGGAAGAACGGCCTTTGCCTTTCGACGAAGTCGTTCCTGCTCCTGTTCCTGCTCCTGTCCCGCATCCGGTGTCTCCGATCGAAGAGAAGCCGAAACCGGCCGAACGTTGGCTGAGTTTTGAATTTTACGGTTCGCCTTGCAGGGTGCGGTTCGATGCGTCAGGCAGGAAATTCCTGAGAAACACGAGGGAGAATGCCGTGGCCGATATGTGGGAACATATGTCGGCCGACTACAACAATCTGCTTTGCGATTGCCTTGCGCTTCGGGAAGATATGACCCTGTGCGATTGGGCGTATGTGAAGCTGGCAGGTACGGTGGCGATGTATATTTATGATTCGAAACATCCGAATGAAGCGACACTTCTGCAAGCGTTCATTTTGAACCAGTCGGGATTCAAGATTCATATCGGACGATCGGACGAACATCATTTGCATTTGTTGATTGCCGCCGACTGCTATATGTACGATTATCCCTATTGGAAGTTGAACGGCGAGCGCTACTATCTGTTGGATGGCAGCGATGTCGACGGTTTGCATGTTTTTCCTCAGACCTTTCCCGAAGAGCAGCCGATGCGCCTGTCGATAGCGCAGGAGCAGCGTTTTTCCGGGAAACTGTCCCCGGAGCGAATATTGCGAGCGGAACAGTATCCCGAGACAGCGGCAACGGTGGTTGCTAACATGAATCTGATCGAGTTCTATAACGACTATCCGGCATCGTATGCCAATAACGACCCTTTGACGAAATGGCGGTTCTATGCGCAGACGCCGTTGAGCCGAACGGCCAAAGAGCGATTGTATCCGGCCTTACGCAGTGCGATAGCCGGCAAGAGCGAACGGGATGCGGCCAATTTGCTTATTAATTTCGTGCAAACGGCATTCGTTTACGAATACGATGATAAGGTTTGGGGATGCGATCGTGCATTTTTTGCCGACGAAACACTCTACTATCCATACTCGGACTGCGAAGATCGTTCGATTCTGTTCTCCCGATTGATTCGCGATTTATTGGGCTTGGAGGTGGTACTCGTTTACTATCCAGGGCATTTGGCGACGGCTGTCCGATTTAATGAAACCATTTCGGGGGATTATATTTCCATAAATGGCTCGCGTTACCTTGTTTGCGATCCGACCTATATTCATGCGCCGATTGGCATGACGATGCCCGATATGGACAATTCAAAAGCCAAGGTAATTATATTGTAACTAAATAAGAGTAGACGGCAGGTTGCCCGTTTGGTATTTCTGCTTTTGTTTTATTGGATTGTTGCATGATAGTTTTCGACTTATACGAAACAGTTTGACTGGCAAAATAAAAACCTCAAATGATTATTGCTAAATCATTTGAGGTTTTCCGATAGTACCCGGAGCCGGGGTCGAACCGGCACGACATTGCTGTCATTGGTGTTTGAGACCAACGCGTCTACCGATTCCGCCATCCGGGCAACCTCGAATCGGGTGTGCAAATATACGCATTTTTTCGAAATCCAAGGCCTTTGCAATAAAAAAACTGAAAATTGCATGCTCATTTCGTCCGCAGGCGCGGAAATGGTTTTCGCGGAAAGAGGTGCGGCGGCATACGGCGATGCTGCCGGCGGCAGGAAAGGGCGGCCGGGAGGGTGCAGGACAAGCGCCCGGGCGGCTTAGGAGGGCGTATGGCGATATTTCTGCCGGGTTTCGTATCCGCACTCTTTCGAGACGGTGGCCGGCCGGCTTTTCTCGGTGGGAGAACTCGCAATTGTCGGTCACGGCGGAGTGTGCGGCGAGCCCCCAGGCCGGTCGTGGCTGCGGTCGAAGCTGCTGTGAATCGGGCATATTGTCGGGAACTGCTCCCAACGCGCCCGGAATGTGTGGAATAGCTGTCCGCGGCTTAGGTTGAGGCGGTGCCGGTCGGGGAGGGCGGCATGCTGTCGGTGGCGCAAAGGCCGCCGGTGAAATCCGAGGCGTCTCTATGGTTGCGGCCCCGGCGAAATCCGCGACGGATACGCTATGGCCGGGAAGCGGTCGAATCTGTAAGCAGTCGAACCGAATAGTCCTCGAACCGGGAAATCGTCGAACAGAGGTCCGTTCGGCGCAGGCGGTTATGCGGCCGGCGGGGTTGCAGCCGGTGGGGTTATGCGGCCGGTGTGGTTCAGCGGTCTGCGGGTGGGGCGGTGTCGGGCGCGTCGGTGCCGGTGCAGACCTCAGCGGTGCGGTCGAAGTATTCGCGGATGCGGCGGGCGCGGGTCGTACCGACGACTTCGGCGAGCGCATCGGCGGAGGCGGAGCGTATTTTGGCGACGGAGCGGAACTTTTTCAACAGTGCCGAGACGCTCTTCGCGCCGATGCCGTCGATATGTTCGAGCTCGGTGTGGATGAATGCCTTGCTGCGCTTCTGGCGGTGGAACGATATGGCGAAGCGGTGCACCTCCTCCTGAATGTGCGACAGGAAGTGGAACAGCGGCGAGGTGGCGCGCAGTCCGACCAGCAGCGGCGGGTAGCCGACATAGAGCTCGGTCGTGCGGTGGCGGTTGTCCTTGGCCAGTCCGGCTATGGGGATGTCGAGTCCGAGATGTTCCAGCACCTCGTGAATCACGCCCATCTGCCCCTTACCTCCGTCGGCGATGATGAGGTCGGGCAGCTCCTGTCCCTCGGCAATCAGGCGGCTGTAACGGCGGTAGACGATTTCGCGCATCGAGGCGTAGTCGTCGGGGCCGACGACGGTCTTGACGTTGAAGTGGCGGTACTCCTTGCGCGAGGGCTTGCCGTTGCGGAAGACGACGCACGACGCCACGGGGTCGGAGCCTTGCAGGTTGGAGTTGTCGAAGCACTCGATATGGCGTGGCTGACGGTCGAGACCCAGCTCGCGGCGCATGGTCTCCATTATGCGGTCGGCGTGGCGCTCGGGATTCTTTATTTCGAGGTTTTTCAGCTGCTCGGCGCGGTATATGCGGGCGCTTTTGAGCGAAAATTCCAGAAGGTCGGCCTTCTCGCCGCGTTTGGGGACGGTGAAGGTCACCCCGTCGAAGAGCATCGCGGCCGAGGGCATGCAGGGGACTATGACCTCGCGTGCGAGCTCGCCGCCGGCGATGGAGTCGACGACGTACTGTATGGCCAGCGTGAGCGTCTCCTCGTCGCTGCTGTCGATGCCCGAAGTGAGACGGACGGTGTATACGCCCACGATCGAGCCGTGGCGTATGCGCACGAAGTTGCAGTAGACCATATCGTCGTCGGGCAGCAGCGTGAAGACGTCGACGTCGACTATGCGGGCGCTGACGATGACCGAGCGGCTGCGGTAGTTTTCGAGTGCTGCGAGCCGCGATTTGTAGCGCTGCGCCGTCTCGAACCGCAGAGCCTCGGCTGCGCGCGTCATCTCGCCTTCGAGATATGCGCGCACGGGACGCAGGTCGCCTTTGAGCACCGAGACGGTCATGTCGATGAGTGCGGCGTACTCCTCGGGGCTCTGCGCACCGACGCAGGGGCCCTTGCAGTTGCCCAGATGGTATTGCAGGCAGACGCCGTAGCGGCCGCGGGCGATGGCTTCGGGCGAGAGGTTGAGCGAGCATGTTCGCAGGGGCACGACTTCGCGTATGAATTCCAGCACGCTGCGCTGCATGGCCACCGACCCGTAGGGGCCGAAGTATTGCGACCCGTCGCGTTCGAGCCGCCGCGTGGACTGCACGCGCGGGAAGTGCTCGCGGCGCACGACTATCCACGGATACGTCTTGTCGTCTTTGAGCAGGATGTTGTAGCGCGGTTGGAGGGTCTTGATGAGCGAGTTTTCGAGCAGCAGGGCGTCGGTCTCGCTGCCCACGACTATGTGCCGCACTTCGACTATGTGCCGCACCAGGATACGCACCTTGGCGCTGTGCTCCTTCGACTGCACGAAGTACGACGACACGCGCTTGCGCAGGCTCTTGGCCTTGCCGACGTAGATTACCGTGCCGCTGCGGTCGAGGAACTGGTAAACCCCCGGCGACAGCGGCAGCATGGAGACCTGCTCTTTGAGTGTGAGTCGTACTTCTTCGGACATGATAACGCAAAGTTAGCAAAGATTTTGCAAAATCGGAATATTATTCGTACGTTTGCAGACGCTTACAAACTGTCAATCCAAAACTTACGACATGAAAAAAATTCTGCTCGCGTCGTTGTGCGCCCTGACTCTCACGGCCTGCATCGACGATGATTTCGATTTGTTCGATGTCGATTTCGGTCAGGTCGGAATCGGCGGCGAAACAAGCGATTTCCGCATGCCGCTGGCCAACATCACTGTTCGCATGTCGGCGCTGACGAGCGGCGAACGTTCGCTGCTCGACGTATTCGAAGAGGCCGACACGTGGCTTCCGACTGTGCTTCCCGACGGAGGCGACGCCGTAGACCTGCGGCTGCTCACCTCGGATGCCGATTCGTATCGCACGGCTCTGGTCCGTGCGACGCTCGACGAAGCGGCGGCGGACGCATCCAAGCTGAACGGCATAGCCGCACTCGTCGAACGGCGTTACGCTTCGGCCTTCGACGATATGGTGCCCGCCGGAATGTCCGTGGCCGGGTTCATCGCCGGCAACTATGCCGATGCCGTGTACGGACCGATTATCCGCTCTTCGATCGAAGGGCTGGCCGATGATTATCTGGCTGGTCTGAGCGCGTCGCTCGATACGGTCGAGTGCGAGATAGGCAGTATGGATATCGACGACGACGTGTTCGACATGCTGACCGACGGCCTCGGCACGCCCGATGAGCCGCATGCCACCAACTCGCTGGCGATATACGGCCGTGTCGAGAGCCTGATACCCGTCGACTGCCGCTCCGAGGTGTCGTTCGTCGGAACGGACGTGGTCCTCGCGCTCGACGCGCGTTACGGGCAGACGACGGAGATAGCCGAGGCGAGTCTGTTCGC
This sequence comes from uncultured Alistipes sp., assembly GCA_947174295.1. Taxonomy (GTDB): domain Bacteria; phylum Bacteroidota; class Bacteroidia; order Bacteroidales; family Rikenellaceae; genus Alistipes. Next base: position 14,131 of record CAMWIG010000023.1, read on the forward strand.
CCCGGCCCTGCGCACTATTTTCGACAACGCCCGTCTGTCGGTTCCCGTCGAACTCGAACGCTACTACAAGGGGTGCGCCTTCCCCGGCGAGGGGCAGACGGCCTTGACCGTTCGCCTGAGCCTGCACAAGCACGGCGGTATGAGTCTCTGACATGAAGAACGCGAATAATATGAAGAAAATACTCGTTTCTATTCTGGCCGCGGTAGCGGTAGCCTCGGCCGCCGCACAGACCCAGGCGGCATATTTCATGGAGGGTACGACCTTCCGCAGCCGTTTCAACCCGGCGTTCGCGCCTCTGCGCGGTTACTTCAACATTCCCGGCATTAGCGGAATAGCGCTGAATACCGACGGCGGGCTGAGCCTCGACGCCGTCGTCAAGCGCAACAGACACGGTGAGTTCACGTCGATTCTCAGCCCCTCGGTTTCGGCCGGTCAGGCGCTCGCCGGACTCAGCCGCGGCATGAACTCCCTGAACGCCAACTCGACGGTCAACATACTCGGGTTCGGCATGTATGCCCGCAACCGCAAGAGCTTCTGGTCGGTAGACGTCAACGCCCATGTCGAGACGGCGTTCGACGTGCCGTATGAGTTCTTCGACTTCATCAAGAACGGCAACTCGAACAGCATCCGCGGCATGCAGGTGTGCCTCGATACATATGTCGACGTCGGGTTCAACTACTCGATGCCGCTGAACGACCGTCTCTATGTCGGCGCACGCGTGAAGTTCCTCGTCGGCCTGGCCCGCGCGCAGATGCAGCTCGACCGCATGGACGTGTCGCTGCGCGACGAGCTGTGGTACGCCACGGCGGCCGCGCACATGGATTTCTACTCCAACGGCTCGGTGGTGAAGGTCAAGGACGACGGCGAGTTCGACTCGTTCGAGTTCGGCATGGGCGGTCCGGCCGGATACGGCGCGGCGATCGACCTCGGAGCCACTTACGACGTGCTGGAAAACCTGCAAGTGTCGCTGGCGGTCAACGACCTCGGATTCATCAGCTGGAAAAAAAGCGCGGCCTACAACTTCGCCACCACGAGCCAGACCATAACATTCGGCGGTGTGGATGTCGATGTCGAGGGCGACGGTGCGGGTGGCGTGCAGACCTCCACGGGCGACGTGGACTTCTCGCTCGAAGACATGAAGTTCATGCAGGGCGAGAGCCGCGGTGCGACCCGCATGGTTCGCGCTACGGTCAACGCCGGCGTCGAGTACGAAGTGTGGCGCCACAAGGTGGGGCTGGGACTGCTCTACCATGCCCGCATGGGCGGATACAAGTCGTCGCACAACCTCACGGCGTCGGTCAACTTCCACCCCGTGCGCTGGTTCACACTCACGCCGAGCTACACGTTCAACAACAACTCGGCGCATGCCGTTGGTCTGGCGCTGAACCTCTGCCCGAACTGGATAAACCTCTTCCTTGCGACCGACATGCTGCTCTCGCGGCACGGACGCTACTTCATTCCCTACAAGCAGTCGCGCATGAACTTCACGTTCGGCGTCGGTGTTCCGATAGGCCGCCGCAGCTTCCGCATCGACGAGTATGTCAAGGAGTCGGAGTACATCGACTACGCCTGCCGCGAGGCGCGGCGTGCGCAGAGACGGGCCGACAGAGCCAGCCGCCGGGCCGATTAGCCGCGGGCGCCGCGCTTGGCCCGTTCGCGTGCCGGCTCCGCGCCGAACCTTATATGGCGAAGGCCCCGGTTTTTCCGGGGTCTTTTCTTTGTTATTCGGCAAACAATAACTATATTTGCCACCAAATTAATGCAAAAATTCTTTAACAACACTTACAAATTTCAAACTTATGAGCTGTTTTTTATGTAATTCATCCGTGGGAAAGAAACTCGTGATGAGCATCTCGGGCTGCTGCCTGGTTCTGTTCGTCCTGTTCCACATGTCCATGAATGTCACAGCCATCGTGTCGCCCGAGGGCTACAACATGATCTGCGAATTCCTGGGCGCCAACTGGTATGCTCTGGTAGCCACCGTGGGTCTCGCGGCTATCGTGTGCCTGCACCTGGTCTACGCTCTCGTTCTGACCGTCGACAACTATCGCGCTCGCGGCGCTCAGCGCTACGAGGTGACCGTCACCGAGAAGGGCGTGTCGTGGGCATCGAAGAACATGCTCGTGCTGGGATACATCATCGTCGCCGGTCTGGCTCTGCACCTGTTCAACTTCTGGGCCAAGATGCAGTTCACGGAGATTCTGGGCGAGCACGTGAACTCTGTCGGCACGTCGCCTACGGACGGTGCGGCTCTGATTGCCTACACCTTCTCGAAGTGGTATTACGTGGTCGTCTACCTGGTATGGTTCGCCGCTCTGTGGTATCACCTCACGCACGGCGTATGGTCGATGTTCCAGACCGTCGGCTGGGCCAACGACACGTGGTATCCCCGTTTGAAGTGTCTCGCCAACATCGTGGCGACGCTCGTGTTCCTCGGTTTCGCCGCCGTGGTGCTCTACTACTTCTTCACTTCGGGCTGCGCATGCTGCCGATAACGACAATTCATTAGGATAATCAAATCACACACGACAATATGGCACTGAAATTAGATTCCAAAATCCCCGCAGGCGACCTCGCGCAGAAGTGGAGCAACCACAAGGCGGCTATCAAGGTCGTCAGCCCTGCCAACAAGCGAAAGCTCGACATCATAGTAATCGGTACCGGTCTGGGCGGCGCTTCCGCAGCCGCTTCGCTGGGCGAACTCGGTTACAACGTCAAGATATTCTGCATTCAGGACTCGCCGCGCCGCGCACACTCCATCGCAGCGCAGGGCGGTATCAATGCAGCCAAGAACTACCAGAACGACAACGACTCCGTTTACCGTCTCTTCTACGACACCATCAAGGGCGGCGACTACCGCGCCCGCGAGGCGAACGTCTACCGTCTGGCCGAGGTCTCGAACCTCATCATCGACCAGTGCGTGGCTCAGGGCGTACCTTTCGCCCGCGAGTACGGCGGTC
>CAMWIG010000024.1 GCA_947174295.1 uncultured Alistipes sp.
CCCTATAAGCCCGAGCTGCCCGAGGCGCTCGACAAACTCAACCTGTCGGTCGACCGCGTGACGTTCGCCCGCACGGTGGCTGCCGACACCGACGGACTCGACATCGGCAGCTTCACCATGATTGCGCTCTATTCGCCCATGGATGTCGCCACGCTGGTCGAGAAGTTCGGCTCGGAGGGCCTGCCCCCCGTCGCCGTATTCGGCGAGGCTACGCTGCGTGCGGCGCTCGATGCCGGACTCGATGTCAAGGCCAATGCTCCGACCGCCGCCGTGCCTTCGATGGCCAAGGCCGTCGACCTCTATCTCGGCAAGCTCGGCCGCGGCGAGGAGGTCGGCAGCGTGGAGTTCACGGTCGACGAGAAGAAGGAGGAGTTCCTTCGCGCCCAGGCTTCGCGTCTGGCGAAGAAGAGCCGCGTGCGCCGCACGGCCGAATCCGTCAAGAAATAGCCATGACCGACGCGAAACTCCCGCGCAGCGAGCGTCTGCGTTCGATGCACGCCCTCAGACGTCTGTTCGACAAGGGGCGCGGAGGTTTCGTCTATCCTTTCCGATACGTATTTTTCGCCGAGAATCCGTCCGCTGCCGTTGCCGACGAGGCGGCGGAGAGTGCTGCGGCGGAGTCGTCCGCCGACGGCTGCGCCCGGGAGAGCGTCGCAGACAGCAGGGCGGCGGCATCGTCGCGCGAAGGCTCGGCACAGGCCGCTGCGGCTCCCGAGGTGATGTTCTCCGTGCCGAAGCGCTACCACAAGCGTGCGAATCGCCGCAATCTGCTGCGCCGCCGCACCAAGGAGGCCTATCGTCTCAACAAGTCGCTGCTCGCCGCGGCGCGCGGCCATGGGCTGGACGTGGCGCTCATCTACTCCTCGAAGGAGGTTCTGCCGTATAAAAACATCGAAGATGCCGTCCGCCGGATTTTGGAGCAGATTGCGCGCCGTCTGTAAGCGTGCGGCGGCTCTTCCGCTGATTCTCCTCGTGCAGTTCTACCGCGCGTGCATTTCGCCATTTACGCCGCCGTCGTGCCGTTTCACGCCGACCTGCTCGCAGTACGCGCTCGAAGCCCTGCGCAAATACGGCCCTCTGAAAGGCGGCTGGCTCACGCTGCGCCGTCTGTCGCGCTGCCATCCGTGGGGCGGTCACGGCTACGACCCGGTGCCGTAGTGCGGGAGTGACGGGTGCTGGATGTTCCGGCACCGCGCTGCGGCGTATCTTCCCGCCTGCTTTCTTTCAATAGCCGCCGCCTCGGATTCGCGGCACTGCTTTCCCGCTCGCGGGCGCGGAGTCTCCGCCCGCGGAAATCTGCGTTCGAAAAATTCTATTATCGACCGTTTCGATTATGAATTGTAATGAAAATTTACTATTTTTGACCGAAAATAGAATTGAAAGAATCTATGGAAAAACAATTTAAAAGATATCTCATCACTTCGGCGCTTCCCTATGCCAACGGCCCGGTGCATATCGGCCACCTGGCGGGAGTCTACGTGCCGTCGGATATTTATGCGCGTTATCTGCGCTTGAAGGGTCACGACGTCATTTCGGTCTGCGGCTCCGACGAACACGGCGTGCCCATTACCATCAAGGCCCGCAAGGAGGGCATAACCCCGCAGGACGTGGTGGACCGCTATCACGAAATCATCAAGCGCTCGTTCGAGGGGCTGGGAATGTCGTTCGACATCTACTCGCGCACCTCGTCGGCAACGCATGCCAAGACTGCGTCGGACTTCTTCCGCAAGCTCTACGACGAGGGCAAGTTCATCGAGAAGACCTCGATGCAGTACTATGACGAGCAGGCGCAGACGTTCCTCGCCGACCGTTATATCGTGGGTACGTGCCCCCGTTGCGGCAACGACCGCGCCTATGGCGACCAGTGCGAGAAGTGCGGTTCGACGCTCTCGCCCGACGAGCTTCTCGACCCGCACAGCGCGGTGTCGGGTTCGACGCCCGTCAAGCGCGAGACCAAACACTGGTATCTGCCGCTGGACCAGTACGAACAGTTCCTCCGCGAGTGGATTCTCGACGGCCACAAGGAGTGGAAATCCAATGTCTACGGTCAGTGTAAGAGCTGGCTCGACGGCGGATTGCAGCCGCGTGCCGTGAGCCGCGACCTCGACTGGGGCATTCCCGTGCCGGTCGAGGGTGCCGAGGGCAAGGTGCTCTACGTGTGGTTCGACGCTCCGATCGGTTACATCTCGGCGACCAAGGACCTCACGCCCGACTGGGAGAAGTACTGGAAGGACCCCGAGACCAAGCTCGTGCACTTCATCGGCAAGGATAACATCGTCTTCCACTGCATCGTCTTCCCGTCGATGCTCAAAGCTCACGGCGGCTATATCCTGCCCGAGAACGTCCCTTCGAACGAGTTCCTGAATCTCGAAGGCGAGAAGATTTCGACCTCGCGCAACTGGGCCGTATGGCTCCACGAGTACCTCGAAGACTTCCCCGGCAAGGAGGATGTCCTTCGTTACGTGCTCTGTGCCAACGCTCCCGAGACCAAGGACAACGACTTCACGTGGAAGGATTTCCAGGCCCGCAACAACAACGAGCTGGTGGCCGTGCTGGGTAATTTCGTGAACCGCGCGCTGGTTCTCACGCAGAAATACTACGGCGGCGAGGTGCCCGCCTGCGGCGAACTGACGGAGTTCGACCGTGCGACCATGGAGGAGCTGGCCGGCATCAAGCGTTCGCTCGAATCGTCCATCGAGAGCTATCGCTTCCGCGAAGCCCTGAAAGAGGCCATGAATTACGCTCGAATCGGCAACAAGTACCTCGCGGACAGCGAGCCGTGGAAACTCGTTAAAACCGACCCGGAACGCGTAAAAACGATACTTTACATAGCACTTCAAATCACGGCCGACATCGCGGTGGCGATCGAGCCCTTCATGCCCTTCTCCGCGGCCAAGATTCTCCGCATGCTCGACATCGAGAAGCCGTCGTGGGAGCGTCTGGGTGCGGCCGACCTCGTGCCTGCGGGACATCGCATCGCACAGCCGGAGCTGCTGTTCGAGAAAATCGAGGATGCGGCCATCGAGGCGCAACTTGCCAAACTCGCGGCCGCGAAGGAGGCCAATGCTGCCGCGGAGGCTGCTCAAAACATTGAACCTCAGAAAGATAGTGTTTCGTTCGACGATTTCCAGCGCATGGATATCCGTGTGTCGACGATTCTCGCGGCCGAAAAGGTAGCCAAGACGAAGAAGCTGTTGAAGCTGACCGTCGACACGGGTATCGACCAGCGTGAGATAGTCTCGGGCATAGCCGAGCACTTTACGCCGGAGGAGCTCGTCGGGCGTCAGGTTCTGGTTCTGGTGAATCTCGAACCGCGCGAGTTGAAAGGCATTCTTTCGCGCGGCATGATACTTATGGCCGAGGATGCCTCGGGCAAGCTGCGTCTGCTGCAACCTAACGAGGCGGTGAACAGCGGCGCGATAGTGGGATAAGGAGTTAATCATTTTAAAATCATACGATTATGTTGGCAGATATTGATTGGGGAGCATTAGGATTCGGTTACACCAAGACCGATTACAATGTACGTTACAATTTTACCGACGGCAAATGGAGCGACATGCAGGTTACCGACAATGAGTATATTGACATGCACATGTCGGCGTCGTGTCTCCACTACGGCATCGAGCTTTTCGAGGGTCTTAAAGCTTTTCGCGGTGTCGATGGCAAGGTCCGTCTTTTCCGTGCCGATGAGAATGCCAAGCGTCTCATATCGTCGGCCGAGCGTCTCTGCCTGCCCGTTCCGTCGGAGGAGATGATTCTTCGCGCCTGCGAGGAGGTTGTGCGTCTCAACGAGCGTTTCGTGCCTCCCTATGAGACGGGGGCTTCGCTCTATCTGCGTCCCGTGATGTTCGGAACTACTGTCGGGCTCGGTGTGAAGCCGGCTACCGACGCTCTTCTGATTGTATACTGCTCGCCCGTGGGTGCATATTTCAAGGGTGGCATGACGACCATAAAGGTAGCGATCGATCGTGAACAGGACCGTGCTGCTCCACGTGGAACGGGCGACGTGAAGGTCGGCGGCAACTATGCTTCGTCGATTCTTTCGGGTGCGAAGGCGCATGACAAGGGGTATTCCAATGTCCTTTATCTCGATCCGCCGACGCATACGCTGATTGAGGAGTGCGGAGCTGCGAACTTCTTCGGTATCAAGAATAATACGTATGTCACACCGAAATCACACTCGATTTTGCCTTCGATTACCAATAAATCGCTGCGTCAACTCGCTGCCGATCTCGGTATGACGGTCGAGGAGCGTGCTGTGCCCGTCGAGGAGCTCGCAACGTTCGAAGAGTGCGGTGCTTGCGGTACGGCTGCTGTTATCTCTCCTATCGCCGAGATTTACGACATGGAGAATGACGTAACGTATAGCTACGGCACCGAAGTGGGAAAAACATGTGTGAAGCTCTACAATGCTCTGCAAGATATCCAGTACGGTCGTGTGGAGGATACGCATGGCTGGACGAAGATTGTCGGGTAGTTAGGCGGGTTATATTCTGTAATCGACAGAGGCTGTTCCACGTGGAACAGCCTCTTCTGTTTTTTTGTCTGCTGAGATGTTTTCCGGTTTTTTGCGCTAATTTCCTTGTTGCGTCGTGGCTTGCGGCGTCTTTGTTCCACGTGGAGCAAATGTCGTTTATTGTTTCTTGCGGCATTATGGGCCATTGCTGTTCGTTGCTTGTTTGAATCTTGTGCTGTCGACAGCTATGGCGCCGGTGTTGTTATTTCTTATGTCATGCGTATTTCTGCGACTCGTTGTGTGGCTTATTTGGATATTCGATAGCCTTGCGGTGCTGGCGTTCCACGTGGAACACGCCGTATATATTCTGTCTCCTGTTGATGTAATGCCATGTCGAATGGAGCGAAATGTCTCGCGATGCTGTGTAAAAGGAGCCGAATCGCGTATCGAAATCCTAATTTGCCGGTTCGGATTCTTCGCTGCGTTGCATTGCGTCGATTTTTCCCTCTTCCTCTTCCTCTTCCTTGCGTTGTATAGTCCGGCGGCTTTGTTCGTACTTCGGCTGTCGGCTACGACGGTCTGGAAAGCGTTTCGTTTCGAACGATTGCCGGCGTGCGAACTGTCGGCGAGAATTATACTTCTCTGTGGGATAATGTCGTCGAATTGAGCTGTGATGCGCATTTGCCTGGTTGGGAGAATGTCGGGTAAATCCCCGATTTTATCCGTCCCGGCCCGATTCGAATATCGCCATGCTGTGAAAATCGGCGTAAAATATACGGAAAAACAACCGGCGGTCCGAGATTCTCCCTCGGGAAAAACCTCGGACCGCCGGTTGAACTTGTCGTTGTGAGTGTACCGTGCGAGTTGTGCCGTGTCTCCTATCTTCCGAATTTTACGAGCAGAACATTGACATCGGCAGGTGAAACGCCGGGAATTCGCGATGCCTGCCCTATCGTCTGCGGACGTATGCGCGTCAGTTTCTGGCGAGCCTCTATCGTCAGCGAGTTCATCGACATGAAGTCGAATCCGTCGGGAATGGCTATGTTTTCGAGCCGGTGCAGCTTGTCGGCGATGAATTTTTCGCGTTCGATGTATCCGCGATACTTGATTTGTATCTCAGCCTCCTCCACTGCTTCGCCGTCGGCTTCGATGCGGTCGATGAATTTGCGCAGTCTCGGCAGCGCTTCGGCGAGTCCTTCGACGGTCACTCCGTTGCGCATGAGTATGTCGGCGGCCTTTCTTCCCTGCGTCATAGGGTCGGAATCGAGCGATTTCAGATAGCCGTCAATTTCGCCTGCTTTGATGCTCAGTCGGCGCAGCTCGGAAATAAGCGATTCTACGATTGATTTTTTTTGCTCGAATTCCGCGGCTCTTCTCTTCGAAACGAGCCCGATTTCGATGCCTCGCGGCGTGAGTCTCAGGTCGGCGTTGTCCTGCCGAAGGAGAATTCGATACTCGGCCCGCGAGGTGAACATGCGGTACGGCTCGTCGACTCCCTTTGTCACGAGGTCGTCGATGAGAACGCCTATGTACGCTTCGTCGCGGTGCAGCACGAAAGGCTCGCGTCCCGCAAGTTTGAGATGGGCGTTTATTCCGGCCATGAGCCCCTGCGCTGCGGCCTCTTCGTATCCTGTCGTGCCGTTCACCTGTCCGGCGAAATAGAGACCCTCCACCCTCTTCGTTTCGAGCGTATGCCGCAGCTGCGTGGGCGGGAAGTAGTCGTACTCTATGGCATAGCCCGGACGGAAGACATGGACATCCTCCAATCCCCGAATCTTGCGCAGTGCTTCGAGCTGCACCTGCCACGGCAGCGACGACGAGAAGCCGTTGAGATAGTATTCGTTGGTGTTGCGGCCCTCGGGTTCGAGGAAGAGCTGGTGCTGGTCCTTGTCGGCGAAGGTGCGGAGTTTGTCCTCGATACTCGGACAGTAGCGCGGTCCGATGCCCTTTATCGTGCCGTTGAAGAGCGGCGATTCGGCGAATCCAGTGCGCAGCGTGTCGTGAACTTCGGCCGAAGTGTAGACCAGAAAACACGGCAGTTGATTTTTAACAACCTGAGTATCAGCGGAAAATGAAAATTTAGAGGGGTGTTCGTCGCCCTCCTGCACCTCCATTGCTTCGAAGTTTATTGTTCGGGCGTCGAGTCTGACGGGTGTTCCCGTCTTCATGCGGCCCGACTCGAATCCCTCGGCCGTGAGCGATGCCGTCAGACCGTGCGATGCGGCGTCCCCGGCGCGACCTCCCTCGGCGTTCGACGAGCCGCAGTGCATCACCCCTTCGAGGAACGTTCCGCTCGTCAGCACGACGGCGCGGGCCTTGAATTCCACTCCCATTCGCGTTTTTACGCCGCATACGCGGCGTTTGCAGGCCTTGCCGGCAAAGAGTACCTCCACGGCGGAATCCTGCCATATGTAGAGGTTATCGGTGTTTTCCAGCGTGTGCCGCCACTCCTCGCTGAACCGGGCCTTGTCGCACTGCGCGCGCGGGCTCCACATGGCCGCTCCTTTCGAGCGGTTGAGCATGCGGAACTGTATGGCGGTGAGGTCGGTGATGCGGCCCATCTGACCGCCCAGCGCGTCTATTTCTCTGACTATCTGCCCTTTTGCGACTCCGCCTACGGCGGGGTTGCACGACATGGCCGCCATCTTGGTCATGTCCATCGTCAGCAGCAGCGTGCGCGAGCCCAATCGGGCAGCCGCTGCGGCCGCTTCGCATCCGGCATGGCCGGCGCCTATGACTATGATATCGTATTCGAGTGTCACGTGTGTTGTGTTTTATTCTGTTTGTACTTCGACCGCCGTTGTCGTCCGATGGCTTGTCAGAGCTTCGAAGTCGATGTCGTCGTAGGGGATTTCGTTTCCCGACGGCATCTCGGCGCTCTCCCAGACCAGAAGGTCGAAATGCGGCGATACCTCTCCTGCCGCCAGAAGCGTGTACTGCTTCTCCGCTCCTGAATGTTCGACGAGCACCCCGACGCTGCGCTGCGTGTCGATGACGAAGAGGTCGAAACGGCGTGTCTCGCCGTGCAGCGTGCGCGTTCGGAACGTGTAGTGGCCGTGCGCCGGATTCCCGAACGATTCGATGAGCGACGGCCACGGGCCGTCCTGCATCTGCTCCACGAAGAGCGAATCGGTAATCCGTATCGGATACGCCATCCGTTCGTCGATGTAGTATTCGCCCTCGACCGACGCCAGCCGCTGCCACGCCTCGGGGCATCCGCGACGGTCGAAACGACGGATTGCGCCGGGATATTTTTCACGCAGGGCCGCCGCCAGCTCTCCGAAGTCGCGGCGATTGCGTTCCGAGTCGAGTGAGGCTGCTGCGCGCATGCGTTCGTAGTTCGCGGAAAGGCGGTTTTTGTCGACGAAAACCCGGCAGTAGTCCCGGAACCCAGTCGTGCTGTCGCGGCGGCTGTAATCGCAGAAAAAGAGGGTGTCGTTGCGCACGAACGGAACATCCCTCGCCGTGCCGGCGCGCTGCTCTTCGGAAGCGACGCGACAGACATGCGGCTCGCCGGCCCTGTCGGACGTCATGACGGCCATTGCGACGGACGTTCGTGCGATGCCGTCCGCCTGCCCGCCCCTCGGTCTTGCATTCTCTGTGCAGCCGTACAGCGCCAGAGCTGCCAGACACGGATACAGAGTGTGCAACCGGCTGTCCATGGACTACTCATGCGTCTGATTCCACCACGCAAGGTACTTGTCCTCCTTGCGGTGCATCTGCGCATTGGCGCGCGGAGTCTTGTCCTTCTGCCCGCAGAGGTGCAGGAGGCCGTGCACGACCACGCGGCGCATCTCCTGCAATGTCGTGGCGCCGTACTGCCGGGCATTGTCGGCCACGGTCTCCACGTCGATGAATACGTCGCCCGAGACCGTGCGCGTACCCTTGCGGTCGCTGTAATCGAATGTTATGACGTCGGTGTAGTAGTCGTGCCCGAGGAACTGACGGTTCATTTCGAGCAGGCGCTCGGCCGAACAGAATATGTACGACACGTCGCCCAGCACATACCCCTCCTCCTCCGCCGCGCGGCGCAGCCATTCGGCCGTCGCTCGCTTCTGCGGCAGACGGTAGGTGCATGAATCGTTGTAGTATTTGACTGCCATATTTATCGTGTAATTTGTATCCTTGTCGTTCTCCGTCCTCGTCCGTCCCGGGCCCGCGTCGGGCCATACCTGCTCTGCGGGCGCTATTTCTTGAAACAGTTCGCAGCCTTCATCTGCACGCCGGGTGTCGGCGCATAGATTCCGAATATCATGCGGTACTGCGTCGACATGGTCTCCACGTCGAGCGCCTGGCCGATGACGCCCAGCTGTCCGTTGCGGGCCACCGTCCGGCCTGTCTCGACGCACACCGATTCGAGATTGGCATATGTCGAGACGTACTCTCCGTGCGCGACGTAAACGTCGTATTTGCCGGTTATGCGGTTTTGCGTGATTTTCACCACCTTGCCGTCGTATATCGACACCACGCGAGCACCCTTGGGCCCGACCACCTCGGCTATGTTGCCGTTGTAGCGCTTCACGCGGCCTCCCTCGACGGGCAGCCGCAGGTTGGAGGTCTTGGCCGAGAACGAGCTTCCCTCCTTGTTGCCTTTCGTCAGCCGCCGCAGCTCGTCCAGAGCCACCGACAGCTGCTGCTCCCTGCGCTCCTTGGCTTTCAGCGCCTCCTTCTCCTTCTTTGAGAGCTTCTGTGCCGTTGCGCGGGCCTCGCGCTCGTCCTGCCTCAGACTGCGGCGTTCGCGGTCGAGGTCGCGCCGGGCCGAGTCGAGCTGACTGCGCCGGCGTCCGAGCTCTTCGAGCTGCTCGGCCACCTCGCCCTGCACGCGCGCTATCTCCTGCATCTTCACGCGGCGCAGGTCGGCCACGCTGCGCAGCATCGAGAGCCGGTGGGCGACCTCCTCGAACGAGGAGGATGCGAATACGTAGCTTATGAAGTTGTTGTGCCGATAGTTGCGGTAGGCTTCGCGGGTCATCTCGGCGTAGGCGTCGCGCTGGCGTGCGAGGTCGGCCGCGAGATGTCGCGCGGCCGAGTCGGCGCGGCGCGTCTCGGCTTCCAGAAGCTGCGTCTTGCGTTCCGTTGCGTTTATCAGCCGGTTGCGCGACTCGATCTGTTTCATGATTCCCGCCACCTCCTTCTGGGCCGATGCGCGGCCCTTGCGTATGTCGGCCACGTTGCGGGCGTCGGCCTCCACTTCGCTGCGCAGACGCGCCACCACGCGCTCCTGCTCGGCGAGCTTGCGCTGTGCGTCGGTCTGCTGCGCTGCTGCCGTGAGGGCCGCGAGCGACAATATCATGGCGGTGAGGGTTCGTTTCATCATCGGTCGTCGGTTTCGGTTCGCTTCATTCTTCGGGTTATGGCATCCTCGGGGTAGCCGTTCTCCTGTGCCCGGCGCCAGTATATCTCGGCCATGAAACGTTCGCCCAGAGCGTCGAGTATGTCGCCGTAGTGCACCTGCAACTCGGCCGAGTCGGTGCGGTCGAGCGACAGCGCCTGCTGCATGACGCGTTTGGCTTCGGCCGTGCGGCCGGCTTTGTGCAGCGCCCAGGCGTAGGTGTCGAGGTATGTCGGATTGTTGGGCTCGGCCTTCGTCGCGCGGGACGACATCTCCACGGCACGCTCCGGCTCGCGATCCTGTTCGGCGAGGAAGTAGGCGTAGTTGTTCAGCACGGCGGCGTTGTCGCTCCACAGCGCCAGCGCTCGGTCGTACTCGGCGAAGCAGCGCTTCATGTAGGAGCGTGCGCGCGACGAGCGCTCCACCTCTCGGAACAGACCGGGGAAGTGCTCCTTTCGTTCGGGATTCACCGTCTCGACCGCCTGCGTCTGGTATGTGTCGCCGATGTATCCGCGGATGACGCTGCGCAGCGAGTCCGTGCCGGCCAGCGACAGTGCGCGGCGGAAGCTGCGAACGGCGTCGTCGTAGCGGTGCCGCAGAGAACTCGCGCTGCCCTTGCGCAGGTAGAGTATCGGGTCGTCGGGGTAGCGTGCGAGCGCCAGAGCTATGTATTTGGCCGTGGAGTCTTCGCGGCGCTTGTAGCTCTCGATGTCGATTACCGTGTCGTAGTCCTCCTTCTCGCCCGTACCGGCCGCCAGACGGCGTTTGTAGAGTTCCAGGGCGTCGTCCAGCTCGCCCGAAGCTATAAGGTGCGCGGCGTATGCGTCCGTCACCTCGCGGTCGTCGGGATATTTCAGCGCCAGCGTCCGCACCAGTTCGTCGATTTGCAGGTAGTTGCTGCGGTAGAAGTCGCGGTCGGAGGTTATTCGTTTGAGCTGCCGCACCTTGTCGGCTGCCGGCATGGCGTCGTTGCGGAATATCTCCTTCATCACCGACAGGTAGCGGCGGTAATCCTGCCGGTGGTTCCAGTAGTCGCTAAGCGCCATCTGCGCGCGCAGGTTGGAGGAGTCCCTCCGCAGGGCCTCGTTCAGCTCCGCCAGTGCCGAGGAGTCGCGCCCTACGGCGCCGTACAGCTCGCCGAGAGCTATGCGGTTATCCGTGTCGTAAGGCTCGGCCGCAACCATAGCTTCGGCTTCGGCCACGGCCTTGTCGTACTGCCGGGTGCCTATCAGCAGGCCGCGTTTTATCTCGCTCAGCGCCGATATGCGGCCGAAGCGCACCTCGGCCGAGTCGAGTATGACGAGTGCCGAGAACGGTTTGTTCTGCTGCTGGTAGAGCAGTGCCAGCATGCGGTAATGGTCGGGATTGTCGGGCTCGTCGCGCATGACCTTCTCGAAGATGGTCGCGGCATCGCCGTAACGGCCGTTGAAGATGAGCATGCGGCCGTAGTGCTGGGCGTACCACTTGTTCGCAGTGTCGCGCAGATAGGCTCTGCGGGCGTATTCCCGCGCCGAATCAGGCTGTTCTGCCGCCATGCCGGTCGAGAGCAGGAAGAGCGCCGGAGCGTAGGTCGAATCGCACTCGACGGCGCGGCGCAGGGCCCGCTGTCCGCCGACTGTGTCGCCCTCCGAGTAGAGCAGGCGTATGCAGTCGGTGTAGGCGTACAGCGCCGCGAGCGAGTCGGGCACGCGTTCGGCGACGGCCGCACGGCTCTGCACTCTGCGCGGAGTGAATCCGCAGCAGAGGAGCGATACGGTCAGAAGTGCCGCCATCCTGCCCAGCGAAAGGCAACTGTATGTGAATTTACGTCTTGTCATTTTTTTTGACCGCTTTTTCGCCACGGGACGGACGCACAGCCTCGCAGCATCCCGCAGCGTTCGCAAGTCCTGCCTCGTGCCGACCTGCGTGCAGAGCCGGTTCGGGGCCGCCGGAATTGCCGGGCCGCAGAAACGGCGGTTATTCGTATGCCCGCCGTGTTGCGCGGCTTCGGAATAGTGCCGGAGCGAAACGGCATGCAATCCTCTCGCGAAATCCGTGCTGCCCGCCGGCCGTTAAAGCGCCGAGTCGAACTGGTGGAGGAATCGCACGTCGTTCTCGAAATAGAGACGCAGGTCTTTCACTCCGTATTTGAGCATCGAGATGCGTTCAACTCCCATGCCGAATGCGAATCCCGAGTACTTCTTGGAGTCTATGCCGTTGGCCTCCAAAACGTTGGGGTCGACCATTCCGCAACCCATGATTTCGAGCCAGCCCGTGCCCTTGCAGACGTTGCATCCCTTGCCGCCGCAGAGCGAGCACGATACGTCGACCTCGGCCGACGGCTCGGTGAAGGGGAAGTACGAGGGGCGCAGACGAATCGCGGTCTTCTCGCCGAAGAGCTCCTTGGCGAAGTAGAGCAGCGACTGTTTGAGGTCGGCGAACGACACGCCCTCGTCGATGTAGAGTCCCTCTATCTGGTGGAATATGCAGTGTGCGCGGTACGAAATAGCCTCGTTGCGGAACACGCGCCCCGGGCATATTACGCGGATGGGCGGTTTCTGGTGCTCCATGGTGCGCACCTGAATCGACGAGGTGTGGGTTCGCAGCAGGATGTCGGGGTTCTTCTCGATGAAGAAGGTGTCCTGCATGTCGCGCGCCGGATGCTCGGGCGGGAAGTTCAGGGCCGAGAAGACATGCCAGTCGTCCTCGATTTCGGGGCCGTCGGCCACGGTGTAGCCCAGGCGGGCGAAGATGTCGACTATTTCGTTGCGCACGAGCGATATCGGGTGGCGGGAGCCGAGCGGCTCTGCCGAGCCCGGACGACTCTTGTCCTCGATGCGTGCCGCGGCGGCCGATGCGGCGTTCTGCAACTGCTCTTTGAGTGCGTTCACGCGCTCTGTCGCTGCGTTCTTCAAGGCGTTGATACGCTGGCCCAGCTCGCGCTTGTACTCGGGAGCCACGCTCTTGAACTCCTCCATGAGGGCGTTGAGTTCGCCCTTCTTGCCGAGAATCCTGATGCGAAACTCCTCGACTTCGGCGGCACTCCGCGGGGCGAACTGTTCCACACGGGCGAGGAGCTCTTCTATTTTAGCTTTCATATTTTGAGATTTTATATTTTTCCTATATTTGTAACGGACAAAGTTATAAAAAAATACGATATGTTGCGTAAATACCTGCTAATTCTGTGTTTCGCCGCGTTCGCCGCAGCTCCGGCGGCAGCGCAGAGCGTCGGTCTGACTCTGAGCGGCGGAGGTGCCAAGGGCCTCTACCATATCGGTGTCATTCAGGCACTTGAAGAGAACGACATACCGATAGACTATGTCTCGGGCACATCCATGGGCTCCATAGTCGCGGGTCTCTATGCGGCGGGCTACTCGCCCGAGGAGATGCGCGCCATAGCCGAGTCGGGCGAGGTGGTGCGCTGGGTGACGGGAAAGATAGGCCCCGAGTTCGAGTCGTTCTATCGTCAGATGCGTCTGAATGCCGCGTGGGTGACGCTTCATCTGAATGTCCGCGACCGACGGCCGGAGTTCCGTCTGCCGTCGGCGCTCATCTCCTCGTCGCAGGTCGACTGGGCGCTTGCCGGGCTCTTCTCCTCGGCCGACGTGGCGTCGGGCGGCGACTTCGACTCGCTCATGGTGCCGTTCCGCTGCGTGGCGGCCGATATGGCGGCCCGGCAGCCGGTGGTGATGACACGCGGCCGGTTGGGCGAGGCGATACGTGCGTCGATGTCGATTCCGCTGGCGTTCAAACCCGTGAAGAAGGACGACATGCTGCTCTACGACGGAGGCATATACGACAACTTTCCGTGGAAGCCGCTCGATGCGGCATTTCGGCCCGACTTCATCCTGGGCAGCATCTGCACCTCGGGCAACACTCCGCCCGATGCCGAGAGCAGCGTCATGGACCAGGCGTTCATGCTGGTGATGAACGATACGGACTACACGCTGCCGGCCGGCCGCAGCGTCACGGTGCGCCGTGCCGTGCCGGTCGGCATGCTCGACTTCGAGCGTGCGGGCGAAATCATCGAGTGGGGGTATGCCGACGCCATGGAGGCCATGGACAGCATCAAGTCGCGAATCACGGCGCGCCGCAGCCGCGAGCAGGTCGCCGAACGCCGTCGTGCGTTTCGCCAACGTGCGCCGCAGTTCGTCATCGACCGCTACGAGGTGACGGGGCTCAGCGATGCGCAGACCGCCTACGTCCACGACTTCATCGACTCGCACCGCCACCGCCTTCCGGCCGACGAGCCCGAAGGCGGGATGACCTTCGATACGTTCCGCGACAACTACCTCTGCCTGCTGGCCGACGGCGCGTTCGACGGCGATTATCCGACGGTCGCTTACAGCGACGCGACGGGCCGCTACGGACTCTCGATACCCATGCGTGCGAAGCCCGAACTGGCGCTCATGTTCGGCGGTAACATCTCCTCCACGGCATTCAACCAGGCATTCATAGGCTTCAATCACGAGTCGATAGGCCGCGTCGCGCAGCGCGGCTATGCGGAGCTCTACATCGGTCCCGTCTACTCGTCGGGAGCGTTGGGCGGCCGCACGACGTTCTTCCTGCGCCGGCCGATGTTCATCGACTACTCCTACAACTTCTCGGTGCTCAACTCCATGAAGGGCAACTTCGGCAACGTTACGGACGTGACCAATACTCGCAAGATGCGTCAGGTCGAGAACTTCCTCTCGCTTGGCTTCGGCATGCCGCTGACGCACAAGAGCATGCTCTCGCTGACGGTCAACGGCGGCGTGAATGCCTACCGCTACTACGAGGGGCACGATGAGGTCGACCAGAAGACCTCGCGCACGCGTTTCCTCTACGTCGCACCCACGTTGAAGTACGAGCGCAATACGTTCGACCGCCGTCTCTACCCGCGCCGCGGTTCGCGCATCGCCTTTTCGGCCGGATACGTCTACGGCAGCGACCGCTACCGCCGCAGCCCGATATATTCGGGCGGCTTCGGCATGCCGGCGCTGCGTGCCGTGCGCGATTGGGCGGTGGCGCACTTCGAGTGGGAGTCGTACTTCGATATCCCGGCCTGCAAGTGGTTCTCGTTCGGCTTCGATGTCGAGGGCGCGGTGTCGAACCATCCCGGTTTTTTCAGCGCCGAAGCCACGGCCGTGACATCCGTCCACTACGCCCCGACGACGCACTCCAAGATGGTCTACATGCCCGATTTCTATGCCGACAAGTTCATCGCGGCGGGCATCATGCCTACGTTCGACATTACGCACGACCTGATGGTTCGTGCGAGCGCCTACGCCATGTTCCGCGAGCGTCCGACACCCGGCGCCGAGCGCCTGAACTGCATCGCCGACCTCTCGGTAATCTACAACACGCGCCTGGGGCCCGTGAGTCTCTCGCTCACGAAGTACGATTTCAAATCCGCGGGCAACATGTATCTGACAATCAACTTCGGCTACGCTCTGTTCGCTCCGCACGGACTCGGCGACTGACGCGCCGGATTGCCGAAAGACGACCGCCGCACCCCTCTATTAAGGGGTGCGGCGGTCTGTCGTAAGGAGGTGCGGCGATGCGCTACTTGCCGGCCTTGTAGGCGCTGGGCGACATCGAGGTGTGGTGCTTGAAGTATTTGCCGAAGAACGACTGGTTGGCGAAGTTCAGGGCGTATGCCACCTCCTGGATGCTCATCGTGGAGTATTTGAGCAGGTTCTTGGCTTCGAGAATCACGAACTCGTCGATCCATGCCGCTGCCGAGCGTCCGCTGACGTTGCGTATCACGGTGGTCAGGTATTTGGGCGTGATGTTCAGCTGCGAAGCGTAGAAGCTCACCGAACGCTCCGACTTGTAGTTCTCGTGCAGACACCGTATGAAGCGTCCGAAATACTCCTCGTTGCGGTTTTTGACCGATGCCGCCGCCTGTTCGCGGATGTCGATATATTTGTGGATTACTTCGAGAATCATGTAGGATATCGACTCTATGCAGCGACGCACGATTTCATCGCCGAAGCGCATGTTGCGGAAATGGGTCACGGCGCTGCGTATGGATGAGAATGCCGTTTCGAGGATGTTCATGTCCGTGTCCGAGAGTTCGATGCTCGATATGCGGTTCATGCCGGCGAGTATCGGAACCACCTGCCGCAGGTCGATGTTGAGCTTGTGGATGAAGTCGGGTTCGAAGGCCAGAATTTCCAGCTCGGTATCGTTGTGCGAGTCGTTGTTTTCGAGCGACAGAATGTTCTCCGGTGTGTGCAGCAGCATGATGTTGCGGCTAATCTCGCAGTGTTCGGAGTTCGAGAATGCGTGTCCGTGCCCCGTGCGGCAGAGACATACTACGTAGGCGTCGATGCGTATCGGATGGCCGAGCATGCCGACGCGGGCGTCTCGGCCGGTGTGTGCGACGACGCATCCGTTGTAGAAAACCGCGTCGGCCGATATGCCGTATTTGTCGATGAGCTCCCTGAGGGTGAAG
>CAMWIG010000025.1 GCA_947174295.1 uncultured Alistipes sp.
CCGACCATCCGGTGCGCGACGCATGGCTGGACTCCGAACAGAACACCACGTGGTGTACGAACAACTACTGGTCGCGCTACTGGCAGCAGATTCGATTGTGCTCGCAATTCATCGAGAACATAGACAATGCGGCCGTGAACAGCGAGAGCGACCGCGATCGCATGCGCGCCGAAGCCCACGTATTGCGAGCCTATTTTTACTCGGAACTCGTAAAATGGTTCGGCCCGCTGCCGGTAGTCAGGGAGTCGATTGCGTTCGATTCGAACTTCTCGAACATGAAGCGCGAATCGGTCTACGAAGTGGCCAAATTCATCGAAGAGGATTGCGATGCCGCCATCTATTCGGACAATCTGCCGTGGCGCATCACCACAGCGTCGGAGAACCTGCGGGTGACCAAGGCGCTGGCCTGGGCAATCAAGTCGAAAATGATGCTCTTCGCCGCCAGTCCGCTCTTCAACGAGGGCGAAGACCATTGGGAAGAGGCCTACGAGATGAACCGCGATGCGGTGAACGCACTCAAAAGCAACGGATACGAACTCTTCAAGGAGTGTACTAACCCCAATACCTACGGAACGGGCGATGCCGCCGCATTCCGGCAGCTCTTCAACACGGCGGCCGATTACGCCGCCGAGCCGCGCGACCGCGAAACCATATGGCAGCACGTGGGGCATACGTGTTTCGTATGGCATATCGGCTATATCGGCAGCAAGGGCCAGAATGGCGTCGACGGTACATATGCGTGCGGCGCATGCCCCACGCAGGAGCTGGTCGATGCGTTCAATACGCTCGACGGCGAACCCGTTCTCGACCTCGCGAAACCCTATTCGGATGAGATGCACCTCGTCCCGAACTACAACCCCGCCAACAAGATGTACGATCCTGCGAATCCGTTCGCCAATCGCGATCCGCGCATGGAGGAGACTCTGATGCACAACGGGTCGGTGTTCATCTGGAACGGCGAGCCGAAGACGGTGCAGACTTTCAAGGGCGGCTACAACGAAATCAACCTGACGCCCGGGCAGGTCTTCAATACCCGCACGGGATATTATCACTGCAAGTTCGTGCAGCCCGGCGCATGCAAACAGAACGGTATTCAGACCCCTGCGTGGAAGTTCTTCCGCCTGGGCGAGATTATCCTCAACTATGCCGAGGCGGCCGCCGAAGCCAACCGCCTGAGCGATGCCAGGGCTGCCGTCAACGAAATCAGGGCCCGCGTGGGTATGCCTTCGCTGCCCGAAGGACTGAGCCGCGAGGAGATGATTATGCGCGTGCGCAACGAGCGTCAGGTGGAGCTGGCCTGGGAGGAGTGCCGCTATTTCGACCTGCGCCGCTGGCAGCGTCCCGGCGGAGACCTTTCGGCCACCTGCCGGTGGCTGACCGGCATGGAGCCGGTTCCGCAGTCCGACGGCACGTTCAGGTACCAGCGGTACAGCATTTCGACCACGCCGCGCGGAGGAGCCGATATGCGCGACCTGCTGTTGCCGATTCCGCCGGTCGAAGTCGCCCGTCTGGAACTCGTCACCGGAGAGTCGTGGCAAAATCCGGGTTGGTAAGATTTGATATAATTTGAAAAGCTAAGCAACATGAATCATAGGAAAAACAATATGGCGGCATGGATCGTTTGCGCCTGCCTGACCCTGTCGGCGGCTGCCGGCTACGGTCAGGAACCGGCCGAAAATTCGGCCGCGGCCCCGGACGAAGAGCAGACCGTCGATCTGGGATACTACTCGCTGCCCGCCAGAGCGGTCACGGGCGCCGTATCGAGTGTTTCGGGCAAGGAGCTCAGACGAACGCCGGACGCCAGCCTGCCGAGAACATTCGCGGGACGTTTCAGCGGCCTGACGACTCTGGAAAGCAATACCGAATTGTCGCGCGGTGCGTTCGATACCGAGTCGATCGGTATGTCGTGGTGGATACGCGGACTGTCGACCGTCAACGGCTCGACGCCGATGATTATCATCGACGGCGTGCTGTGCCCCAATGCCAGCTACGCCTATCTGTCGCCCGACGAGGTAGAATCGGTAACCGTTCTGAAAGATGCCTCCGTACTGGCGCTTTACGGCATTCAGGGCGCCAACGGCGCCATCTCGATTCGCACCCGGCGCGGCCACGTCGGCAAGACGCACGTGACGGTCACGATCGATCAGTCGCTCCAACAGATGACCCGCCGGCCGCCTTTCGTCAACTCGGGCGATTACGTCGACATGCGCAACCAGGCCGGTTACAACGACGGACTGGGACGCTATTCGCAATTCTCGCAATCGGATGCGGAGCGTTTCCGTGCCGGCGGCGACGAGCTGTACCCCAGCAACGACTGGTTCGGCATGTTCGTCCGGCCGTTGACCTACATGACCCGTGCGGGTGTTACCGTCTACGGCGGCAGCCAAAAGGTGCAGTATTTCTCCAATGTCAACTACATGCACCAGCAGTCGCCGTTCCGAACCGTCGAGGAGGCCGGTTCGAAATACGATCCGCAGCCGGCGAACAACTGGATTAACTTCCGCTCGAACGTCGACGTGAAGTTCAACTCCTATCTGAGCGGTTTCCTCCGTCTGGCGGGAAACGTCAAGAACGAGCGGACGACAGGTTATTCGAATGCGGCGATATACGATCATCTGTTCACCCTCCCGCCGACCATGTACGGCCCGCTTACTCCGAGCGGCGACGGATATGAAAACGGCGGGCAGGTAGTGACGCACGACGACGAGAGCCTGCCGGTCTACGGTATGCTCAACCGTTCGGGATATATCAACAATCTCTATGTCAACATCACCGCACAGGCCGGACTGAACCTCGACCTCGGATTCCTGACCGAGGGCCTTTCGCTCGGCGGAACGATGGCCTATCAGACCAATTCGCTCAATCAGACCCGAACGACGCAGAATTTCGAGCGTTACATCCGCACCAAGGATTTGTCGGGTCTCTATTTCACGCAGAAGGGGTCGGACCTCAATACGCCGCTCTCTTACGGCAAGTCCACGACCATGGATTACAACCTGAATCTCTATGCCCATGCTGACTACAACCGCCGATTCGGCGACCACAGCATCAACGCTCTGGGGTATATTTTCTATCAGAGACAGGAGCTTCAAAAGAGTAATCTGCCCTACAAGCGCGAGAGCATGGGTGCGACCGTAACCTACGGTTTCCGTAACCGCTACTTCATCAAGGGCGATATCGGCTATTCGGGTTCGGACCAGTTCCATCCCGATCGCCGCTACGTGGCCACTCCGTCGGTGTCGGCAGCGTGGATTGTATCGGACGAGAGTTTCCTGCGCGGCGCGGCGTGGCTGAACATGTTGAAACTGCGAGCTTCTTACGGCATCACGGCCAACGACCAGCTCGGCGGCGCACGCATTCTCTACATCGACTACATAGACGTCAACGGCAACGAAGGCCTGAAAGGCAATCCCAATCTGTCGGCCGAGAAGATGAAGAAGCAGAACTACGGATTCGACCTCGGGCTGTTCCGGCAGTTGAGCATCTCGTTCGACTGGTACAAGTCGCTTTGCGACAACATGCTGGTGAGCAGCTCGGGGACAATCCCCCAGTATCAGGGCGTGGCTCTGGGCAACTATCCGAAGACCAACGGCGGCCGGATGGAGAATCAGGGATTCGAAATCGAGGCGCTGTATGAGAAGCAGCTCCGGGACTGGACATTTCATGTCGGCGGCTCTTTCAGCTACAATCGCAACCGTGTGATTAGCGTCAACGAGGCGCCGTACAATTCGGATTACGCCTACCGTCACCGCACCGAGGGCTACTCGTCCGGCCAGATATGGGGATACCTTATCGATTACAGCAACGGTAACGGAATGTTCAACTTCCAGGACGAACTGGATGCCTCGGGCCTCACCTACGCTTTCGGCACGCCTCGCCTGGGCGACTTCATCTACCGGGATTTGAACGGCGATAAGGTAATCGACGAAAAGGACATGGCGCCGATAGGCTATTCGCGGCTGCCGCGCCAAACGTACAGCATCACCGCCGGTTTCAGCTGGAAAGGCTTGGAGGTCAACGTGCTGTTCCAGGGTGTCGGCCAGGCTTCCGTCGCCGTGAACGGCGTAGGAGTCTATGAGAACGCTTACCAGGGCATCTTCTCCGACATTCACCGAAACGCCTGGACTCCCGAGCGCTGGAACAGCGGCCGACGGATCGACTATCCGGCGCTGTCGCTCAACGAATCGACGAACCACGTGCAGAACAGCTTCTTCGTGTGGGACGCTTCGTTCCTCCGGCTGAAAAATGTCGAGATTGCCTACACGCTGCCGCAGCGCATATCGCGCAAAATCGGCGCCGGGAACATCCGATTCTCGCTGAGCGGGCAGAATCTGCTCACGTTCGACAACATGCGGTCGAAATATATCGACCCCGAAGTCGGAACGCTGTGCGACTTCCAGCCCTATCGGGTCTATAACCTCGGTGTGAGTGTCACTTTTTAACAGCAATACGTTATGAAGAAAAATATAATCAGACTTTTGATTCTTGTCGTCGGAGCATGGGTCGGCGGTTCATGCGCCGATCTGGATGTACGGTCCGACGGTCGAATCTCCTATGCGGACATATTCAGACACTACGGTCGTACATTGAACTATGTCAACGGCTGCATCGGCAATATTTCGCAAATCAGCATGACTTCGTGCGGCGGTACGTCGCTCGGATCGTTCTGCGACGAAGCGCACGATGCGAGCGATTTCGCCGACGGCGCGGTTTCGGACTGGTACAAGGGTTACGCTACGTCCAGTTACTTCCCGCTCGGCGATCCGTGGGCTTCGCTCTACCAGGCGATTCGTCACTGCAACACGTTCCTGTTGTATATCGACGACCCCGAGATAGCGACTTATCCGTTCCGCGAAGTGGAGAAGAACGGCTGGATCGCCCAGGTGAGGGTGGCGCGTGCCTATTACTACCTGCAACTCATCAAACGCTACGGCGGCGTACCGCTGGTGAAGGTTCCCTACGGCACGGGTCACGACTACAAGGCCGACAGCCGGGCTTCGTTCGAGGAGTGCGCCGATTTCATCATCGGCGAGTGCCGCAAGGCGCTGGCGACGGAAGAGACTTCGGGTCCGAGCACGATGGGCTTCCGCTGGGATATCAACGACACGGAGCGCGGCACGATTACCCGGGCTTTCGCCTACGCCGTGATGTCGCAGACTGCCCTCTATGCCGCAAGTCCGCTCTGGAACGACGGTTCGGGCAAGTACACCTGGGACAAGGCGACCGAAATCACGAAAGAGGCGCTGGACCAGTGCCTGCTCCACGGATTCCGTCTGTTCACGACCAAGCCGGCCGCCTCGGTGGCGCAGAATGCGTATGCCTACTACCATATCACCCGTTCCGATCCGAGCCGCTCGATTGACAAGGAGACGATTTTCGAGTCTTCGGCACAGACGAACGTCTGGCGATATGCCGGAACTCCCATCACTCCCGGTATGGATCGCGCCGGCGCCGGCCCCTCGCAGGAGCTGGTCGATGCCTACGAAACCGTCGACGGAGTGCCCGTGCTCGATTTGGATCAGCCCTACAAGGATGCCGACCATCTCGAACCGAACTACAACCCCGACAATCTGACCTACAAGCAGAACAATCCGTATGAAAATCGGGATCCGCGCTTTTATGCGACGATTTACTACAACGGAGCTCCGCGCTATCTCGACGGCCGTGCTACGACCGTAGATACCTACGTGGGCGGCAACTGCGGAATCTCGGATGACGTGACCGACACGCGTTATACCCGTACTGGCTACTACGTGCGCAAGTACAACAACTACCGCTCGGGAACGGAGATTGCCGCCGACGGATACATGCCGATTTTCCGTCTGGCGGAGCTCTATCTCAATTTCGCGGAAGCGGCCTATCAGGCCAAGGGCCCCGATGTGCTGGTGCGTTCGACCGTCGGCGGCGAGATGATTTCCGCACGGACGGCGGTCAATGCGATTCGCGAGCGGGCCGAAATGCCCGAGCTGCCACGCGGCATGTCGAAAGAGGATTTCGGCAAGCGATATCGCAACGAGCGGCGTGTGGAGCTGGCATTCGAGGAGCATCGTTTCTTCGACGTGCGACGCTGGAAAATCCTGCGCGAGACGGACGGTTTCGTGACGGGCATGAGAATCGAGCGCGGACTGAGCGGGACA
This sequence comes from uncultured Alistipes sp., assembly GCA_947174295.1. GTDB lineage: Bacteria > Bacteroidota > Bacteroidia > Bacteroidales > Rikenellaceae > Alistipes. The sequence continues at coordinate 6,138 of CAMWIG010000025.1, forward strand.
CTGACCTTCCAGCGCGTGAAACTCGCCGAGCGCGGTACCGGGGACGACAAATACCTGATGTTCCCAATCAACCGCTCCGAAGTGGACAAAGTGACGGAGCTGACCGGCGCCGACTGGCAGAATCCGGGGTGGTAGCATACACATAAAGACAAATACAATGAAAAAATATCTGTTATTTCTGGCAACTATTCTTGCGTGCGCGTCCGCTTGCAGCGATGACGGGACGAAGTCCGGCAAACTGGCTTCGGTTACGGATGTCGAGTGCGAATCTTTCATCGGCTCGGTCTGCATGAAGTGGAAGAGTCCCGTCGATGAAGACTACTATTATACGACCATCTCCTATCGGAATGCCGCCGGGCAGACGATAAGCAAGAAGGTCAGCCGCTTCGGCATGGCTGCCGACGGTACGACCTCGACATACGTGGGCGGATTTTCCGACACGGACGAATACGAATTCACATTGGTCGCCCACGGTTACAGCGGCGCGAAATCCGCACCGGCAGTAGTGCGCGGGACCCCGCTGGACATCTCCGGGGCGGCGGAGTACGTGATGGAATCGGTCGCTTTCGAGCCGACCGAAGCCGGAGCGCGCCTGAGCTGGGTGAACGAAACGGAGATAGGCGTGCTGCTGCATCTCTCCTACATCAACGGTCTGGGCATGTATATGGACGAAGAGGTCGATGCCACGGCGACCGGCAGTTACACCGTATCCGACCTGACGGGAAGCACCCGGATTATCGTCTGCGCCGAGAACGTGGCGGACGGCATGACGACGGCGGAGCGGAGTTTCGAAGTGACGCCGATCGTCGATCCGCGCGACGTGATACTCGTGGTGCACGATCTGTCCAAATCCTCCGGCATCAAGAGCGCCGTCCCTGTGGAGGGCGAACCCAATGCCATGCGATACGTGCTCGATTACAACGCCGCCGAGCGGTTCCTGCTTTCGGTGCCGCTCGAACAGTCGCTGCGGCGCACGGACATGATGCTGGTGTTCCAGTACCGCTGTTCGATTCTGGCGCGGTCGCAGCTGATGTTCATGACGAATACGGCCTTCCGCTACGATTACGACTGGAACATGCCGGCGACCGACGAGTGGACGACTGTAACGCTCGACATACAGTCGGCAATCGAGGAGACCAAATGGGGAAATGCGGGAGGTACGTTCCGAATTCTCATATGGCACGAGAAGGAGCTGCCTATTTCGGAATATACGCTCGATTTGCGCAACATTTACATCCGACCGAAATAAACCCGGCCGCGATTGGCCGAATCCGGAACGTGTGCCTGTCGTGACAGGCGCACGTTCCGAATTGACTAATAAACCCAATCAATCAGAAGAATGAATATTTTACAACGATCTGTTTTATTTCTGGCAGCCGCAGCCGCAAGTGCGGCTCCGCTGACCGCAGCCGCTTCGTCCGACGAAAAGATGGACGGTTACATCGACCGCCTGATGGCGAAGATGACTCTTCGCGAGAAGATCGGACAGCTGAATCTGTGCGGCGCCGGCGACGTATACACGGGTCCTGTCGTGCGCAGCAACATCGCCGAACGCATTCGCAAAGGCGAGGTGGGCGGCATCCTCAGCCTCAAAGGCGTCGACTATATCCGCAGTATTCAGGAGGTCGCCGTCAAGGAGTCGCGGCTGGGTATTCCCGTAATCTTCGGAAAGGATGTCATTCACGGTTACGAAACCGTATTTCCGATTCCGCTGGGCGTTTCGTGCAGCTGGGACTTGGAGGCCATCGAGCATTCGGCGCGCATCGCTGCCGTCGAGGCGAGCGCCGACGGAATCTGCTGGACATATTCGCCCATGGTGGACATATGCCGCGATGCCCGCTGGGGACGCATGTCCGAGGGCTCGGGCGAGGATGTCTTCCTCGGCTCCCGGATTGCCGAGGCCATGGTGCGCGGATATCAGGGCGACAATACCTATCGTCGCCGGGACCAGGTGATGGCCTGTGTCAAGCACTTCGCACTCTACGGCGCATCGGATGGCGGACGTGATTACAACACGGCGGACATGAGCCGTCTGCGAATGTACAACGAATACATGCCTCCCTACAAGGCGGCCATAGATGCCGGCGTAGGCTCGGTGATGAGCGCATTCAACGTCGTCGACGGCATTCCTGCCACGGGCAATCGCTGGCTTCTCACCGATCTGCTGCGCCGGGACTGGGGTTTCGACGGCTTCGTAGTGAGCGATGCGAGTTCGGTAGTGGAGATGTGCGCTCACGGCATGGGCGATACGCAGCAGGTGGCGGCGCTGGCCGTGAATGCCGGACTCGACATGGACCTGGGCTCGGAGGCATTTATGCGGACGCTCGAAAAGTCGGTGGCCGAAGGCCGTGTGTCGATTGAGCAGATCGATCGGGCCTGCCGCCGCGTGTTGGAGGCCAAGTACAAGCTGGGACTCTTCAAGAATCCGTACAAGTATTGCGACGTTTCGCGTCCCGCCAAAGAGGTCTACACGCCGGAGCACCGCGCTTTCGCCCGCCGGCTGGCGACGGAAACATTCGTGCTGATGAAGAACGACAATCGCATCCTGCCGCTCCGAAAGGAGGGGAAAATAGCTCTCATAGGGCCATTCCTCACCGACTGCAAGGAGATTCAGGGGACTTGGAGCCCGTCGGGCGCGACCGAGAAGTACACTACGATTCTGGATGCGTTCCGCACTGCGGCGGGTGACCGTGCGGAGCTGCTCTACGCCCGCGGCTGCGGTTTCGAGGACGAGACCGACGAGGAGCAGATTCGAAACTATCTGCGCGACAAGGGTGCGGATTTCGCCTATCGTCCGGGCACGCCGGAGGATGCCGACGAAGCGGTGCGAATCGCTTCCGAAGCGGACGTCGTCGTAGCGTTCCTCGGTGAGCACGAGATGCAGAGCGGCGAGAGCAGCAGCCGGTCGGAACTGACGCTCGCCGCATCGCAGCGCGCACTGCTCGAACGTTTGTTGCAGACCGGGAAGCCGGTCGTGCTCGTCTATTTCATGGGCCGTCCCGTGGTGATGGACTGGGAGACCGAGCATGTGCCGGCCATTCTGAACGTATGGTTCCCCGGCAGCGAAGCTGGCGATGCCATTGCCGACGTGCTGTTCGGCGACGTCAATCCGTCGGGCAAGCTGACGACATCGTTCCCGCGCAGCGTGGGGCAGATTCCCATCCATTACGACGAACTTCCGACCGGCCGTCCGCTGCCGGAGGGGAGCCGTTTCGTGAAATTCACGAGCGCCTACCTCGATGTGCCGAATACGCCGCTCTATCCGTTCGGGTACGGACTCTCGTACACGACCTTCGAGTATTCGCCCATGGCGCTGAGTGCCGACACGATGACTGAGAGCGGTGCGATCGAAGTCTCGGTCGACGTGAAGAATACCGGCGACCGTGCCGGCGATGAGATTGTGCAGCTTTACATTCGCGATTTGGTGGGAAGCGTTTCGCGTCCGCTGAAACAGCTGAAAGGTTTCGAGCGTATGCACCTCGAACCGGGCGAAACCCGCACGGCGACATTCACGATTACGGCCGATTTGCTCAAATTCTACAATGCCGACCTGGAATACGTCTGCGAACCAGGTGATTTCGAGGTGATGGTCGGCCCGAACTGCATGGAGGTGGAGCGCCGCCGTTTCGAACTGGTAAAATAACGATTCAAGGAGTATTATGTTAAGATTCCATATACTTTTACTGCTTTCGGCAGCTTGGCTGACCGCGGGATGCTCGGAGCCCGTGACGCTCGAACAGCCCCGTTGCGAAATGCAGGAGCAGCCTTTGGGAGTCGCCGTCGCGAATCCCGTGTTTTCGTGGCATCTCGATTCCGAGGCGTTCGATGTCGTGCAGACCGCATACGAAATCAGCGTCGCAGCTTCCGAAAAGGAGCTCGGAACCGGCGCCGCACTGTGGAACAGCGGCCGCGTCGATTCGGATGCCATGCGGGCGGCCTATGCCGGTGCTCCGCTGGATTCGGGCCGCGACTATTACTGGTCGGTCAGAGCGCATACGAACGCCGGGTCGACCGCGTGGAGCGCTCCGCACCGTTTCTCGACGGCTCTCTCCGACGATGAATGGCGGGCCGTGTGGGTCGGCGAGGACGCCCTCTCCAATCCGGACGAGAACCGCGACAGTCTCCATACGCGGCTGGCCGCGCGATATTTGCGCAAGGAGTTCGACAACGGTCGCAAAGCCGTGAAGCGGGCCATGCTTTATGTCAGCGGATTGGGAACCTACGAAGCCTACCTGAACGGCGAGCGCATCGGTGACGACTTCCTGGCTCCGGCCATTACGTTCTACACGAAAACGGTCTACTATAATACCTACGATGTGACCCGTCTGTTGCGGCGGGGCGACAACGCGCTGGGTGTCATTCTCGGCAACGGCCGCTATTTCTGGCTTCGGGCGCAGGGCAAGCCTATCGCCGGTTTCGGACTGCCGAGGCTGCTCGCGCAACTCGAAATCGAGTATGCGGACGGAAGCCGGCGAACGGTCGCTACCGACGATACATGGAGGGTGACCTCGCACGGTCCGATTGTCGCCAACAACGAATACGACGGCGAGGAGTACGACATGCGTCGGGAGCTGCCCGGCTGGAACCGCGCTGGTTACGACGATGCCGGCTGGCAGTCGGTCGACCTCATGGAGGCGCCGGCCGGTCGGCTGTGCGCGCAGCCGTGCCCGGCGATTCGCGTCATGGAGCGCGTTCGCCCTGCGAGCATTACCCGCATGCCGTCCGGGAAGTTTCTGGTCGACATGGGGCAGAACCTGGTCGGCCGTCTGCATGCGAAATTTTCGGCCTGCAAGGATGAGCCGGTAGTCATGCGTTTTTCGGAACTGCTCAACGCCGACAGTACGCTCTACGTCGCCAATCTTCGCTCGGCGAAAGCCACCGACGTGTTCACGCCCGCAGCCGACGGACGGTTCGAATGGACTCCCGCTTTCGTATTCCACGGCTTCCGCTACATCGAACTGTCCGGCATGTCCGAAATGCCGTCTGCCGATGACTTGGAGGTCGAGGTGCTTTACGACGAGATGAATACCATCGGCTCGTTCGAAACGGACAATGATATACTGAACAGCGTTTACAGCAACGCTTACTGGGGTATTCGCGGCAACTACCGCAACATGCCGACCGACTGTCCGCAGAGGGACGAGCGCCATGGCTGGCTGGGCGACCGCTCGACGGGGTGCTGGGGCGAGAGCTTCATCTTCGACAACGGCCTGCTTTACCGCAAGTGGCTGCATGACATCGAGGACACGCAGAGCGATGCCGGATGGATTTCGGTGCTGGCGCCGCATTACTGGTACGAGCGTGCGGACGACATCACATGGTCGTCGGCATGGATTTTCTCTGCGGAGATGATATACCGCCATTTCGGCGATGCTTCGGGAATCGTTGAGCGGTACCCCGCCATGAAGCGGTGGGCCGATTTCATCATAGCCCAGTATGTACGCGACGGAGTGGTCGTCCGCGACTGCTTCGGCGACTGGTGTCTGCCGCCTGAATCGCTCGAACTTATCTTTTCCCAGGATCCGACGCGCAAACCCGACGGCCGTATTCTGAGCACTGCGACGTTCCACCATATCCTGCATCTGCTGGCCGAATTCGCCAGCCTGGCGGGCTGCGGGCAGGATGCGGAGTCCTATCTCGCCTGCGCCGAATCGCTCGAAGAGGGGCTCAACCGTCATCTGTTCGATTACGACCGTGCATGCTACGGCAATAATGCCGTGACGGGCAATCTGCTGCCGCTCTATTACGGGCTGGTTCCAGAGGGCTACGAACAGCGGGTGCTCGACAACATCGTGGAGAAGACGGAGGTCGAACGCGACGGGCACGTCAGCACCGGCGTGGTCGGCATCCAGTATCTGATGCGCACGCTGACCCGTTACGGCCGCGAGGATTTGGCCTACAAGCTGGCTTCGCAGGACACATATCCCAGCTGGGGATACATGGTTCGCAAGGGCGCCACGACCATTTGGGAGCTTTGGAACGGCGATACGGCCGCGCCCGACATGAATTCGGCCAACCACGTCATGCTTCTGGGCGACCTGGTGATTTGGTATTACGAGAATCTGGCAGGTATCCGCAATGCCGAGGGTTCGGTCGGTTTCCGGCACATAGAGATGAAGCCCTGCTTCCCCGACGGATTGGGCCGCGTGACGGCTTCATACCGCTCGGTATCGGGTAGGATCGACAGCCGCTGGGTGCGTTCCGACGACGGTTTTGCGTGGGAGGTCGGCATTCCGGCCAACTGTTCGGCGACGCTCAGTCTGCCGATGGAGCTGCACCCCGAAGAACCGAAATCCGCCGAAGGGATTCGCAGCATATCCCGCGACGGGGATTGCTGGGTCGTCGAACTCGGCTCGGGAACCTATCGTTTCGAACATCAGAGAGACGAATGACCATGAGAAAACTGACAGTTCTCGTTTTTGCGGCGCTGCTCGCGGCGGCGGGTCCCGTTCATGCGAAAATCGCCCTGTCGCCTCTATTCTCGGACAACATGGTGTTGCAGCAGCGCACCTCGGCACCCGTATGGGGCCAGGCGAGCCCCGGCGCCCGGGTGAAGCTCTCCGCATCATGGGATGATAAAAAATACTCGACCCGCGCCGACGACCAGGGACGGTGGCGGATAGATGTCGCCACCCCGGCGGCCGGAGGGCCTTACCGAATTACGATCTCCGACGGCGATGCGCTGGTGTTGGAAAACGTCCTCGTCGGCGAGGTATGGCTATGTTCCGGGCAGAGCAACATGGAGATGCCGTTCATCGGTTGGGGCAAGCCGAACGACTGGGAGCGGGAGATAGCCGAAGCCGATCATCCTTCGATTCGGCTGTTGCATGTCGAACACACGACGGCAGCACGACCGCAGCGGGAGCTGACGGTTCGTAACGGCGGGTGGGACGTCTGTTCGCCGGCTTCGATTCCGGCGTTTTCCGCCACGGCCTACTTCTTCGGCCGCGAACTGGCCGAGACGCTCGGCGTGCCTGTCGGTCTGATTCACTCCTCGTGGGGCGGTACGGATATCGAGCCGTGGATCGACGGCGACTACCTGCGCCGGATTCCCGAATTCGCCGCCAAGGTGGACGAGGTGCTGGCCACCGAGTCCGGCGTCAAGGTCAGCCCGCACAGCTGCACGGCGCTTTACAACGCCATGATTGCTCCGCTGGTTCCATATGGCATCCGCGGTGCAATCTGGTACCAGGGCGAGAATAACGTGTCGCGCGCATGGCAGTACCGCGATCTGTTTCCGCTGCTCATCACCTCGTGGCGGCAGCTGTGGGGAACGGACTTTCCGTTCTACTTCGTGCAGCTGACCGCTTTCAAGCAGCGGCTCTCCGAGCCGGGCGAGTCCGAGTGGGCCGAACTTCGCGAAGCGCAGGCCCATACGCTGGCCGTTGAGAATACGGGCATGGCCGTGATTATCGACAAGGGGCATCCGACCGATATTCATCCCAAGGACAAACAGACCGTCGGCAAGCGGCTGGCTCTGCTTGCGCGGGCCCGCACCTATGGCGAGGAGATACCGTGCTCGGGCCCGATGTACCGTTCGCATCGGATTTCCGGCCACGAAATCGTTCTTGCGTTCGATGCAGCCGACGGCGGGCTGAAAACGGCGGACGGCGGGCCTCTCGAAGGGTTTGCCGTCGCAGGCTACGACCATCGCTTCCACTGGGCGGAGGCCCGTATCGAGGGCGATTGCGTCGTGGTCGGCTCGCCGCAGGTGGCATTCCCGATTGCCGTCCGCTACGGCTGGGCCGACAACCCGAATTGTAATCTGTGCAACGGAGCGGGACTACCCGCCTCGCCGTTCCGCACCGACGACTGGAAAGGATGTACACGCAAAGACTGACACTTATGGAATTCAAGCATCTGTTACTTGGTACGATTTGCGCTGCGCTGACAGCATTCGCATGCAGTTGCCGGCCATCCGGCGGCGACATCGGTTACGACGACCTGCGTGCGGGATTCGTAGACATACCCGACACCATGCAGACGAGCGTCTACTGGCACTGGCTCGCCGGCAACATCTCCGAAGAGGGGGTCGTCGCCGATTTGGACGCGATGAAAAAAGCGGGAATCAACCGGGCTTTCATCGCCAATATAGGCCTTACGCCGCAGGAGGTTCCCACGGGCGATGTCCGCTTTCTGTCGGACGAATGGTGGCGAATCCTGCATGCGGCGCTCAAACGGGCTGCCGAACTCGACATCGAAATCGGAATCTTCAACTCTGCGGGTTGGAGCCAGGCCGGCGGCCCGTGGGTTGCTCCCGGGCAGTCCATGCGGCGCCTGGCCTCCGTCAGAGGGCGTGTCGCGGGCGGCGAACCGGTCCGGGTCTGCATGCCTGCGCCCGCGCCGGAGTTTCAGGATGTCAAAGTGCTGGCGTGGCCGTCGGCCGCAGCCGGCACGACGACGCTCGGAAGCGGAAACTGTACGGTCGACTGCACGCCTGCGATGCCCGATATCGGGAAGCTGCTGGATGGCGACGAACGCTCCGAGGTGAGGTTCGCGCCGGGAAATCTCACGATTGATTTCCAACCCGACACTCTCGTTACCATACGCAGCATACGGTGTCTGCCGTCGCATGCGCCTGTCTTCGCGCAGGCGGTGCTGTCGGTCGAGTGCGGCGGAGGGTTCGAGCCGGTGGCGCATTTTCGGATAGACCGCCGCCGCGACCGTCTCGATGTCGGGTTCGATCCTTATGCGGCGGTAGCAGTGTCGTTTCCTGCCGCTACGGGAAGCCGGTTCCGACTGGAACTCTCCGGGCTGACGGCCGGCTGCGGCTTTCGGGAGGTCGTGCTCTCGTCGGAACCGGTCGTCGACCGCTTCGAGGAGAAAACTTTCGCCAAGATGTTCCAGGAGCCGCTGCCGTATTGGAAGGAGTATCAGTGGCCGCAGTCGGTCGATACGGCCGCCGCGGTGCGCGCAGGTCGGGTGCTCGACATTTCGGACTGTCTCGTGGGCGATACGCTCTGTTGGGATGCCCCGGACGGGGAGTGGGAGATTCTCCGCACGGGCATGGTGCCTACCGGCGTGACGAATTTCCCCGCCCTGGATGGCGACGGACTGGGACTTGAAGTCGACAAGATGAGCCGCACGCATCTGCAAGCGCATTTCGATGCCTTCGTCGGCGAGATTCTCCGCCGGATTCCGGCCCGGGACCGTCGCACGTGGAAGGTCGTCGTAGCGGACA
>CAMWIG010000026.1 GCA_947174295.1 uncultured Alistipes sp.
TTGACCACCTCGATGCACGAGCCGCCGGTCGAGATGAGGTCTTCAATGACCACGACCTTCTGGCCCTTCTCCAAACGGCCCTCGATTTGGTTCGTGCGGCCGTGGTCCTTGGCACCGCTGCGGACGTAGCCCATCGGCAGGCCGAGAATCGTGGCCGTGATGGCGGCATGGGCGATGCCGGCGGTCGACGTGCCCATCAGCACCTCGGCCTCGGGGAACTTCGTGCGGACAATTTCGGCGAGCCCCGCCTCGACATGCTCGCGCACGTCGACGGACGAAAGCGTCAGACGGTTGTCGCAATAAATCGGGCTTTTGATACCGCTCGCCCACGTGAACGGCTGCTCGGGACGCAGGAATACGGCGCCTATCGAGAGCAAATCCTTGGCTATTTTCTTCTCCATTTCAGTAGTATAGTTTTGTTTCAATTCCATATTCAGCAGCGGGAACGGATTGCCCCGCCCGTCGCACTCGGTGCGGCCGACAGTCTCGAACCCCGCACGGCGGTAGAACTCCGCAGCACGCCGGTTCTGCTCGTTGACGCACAGCCGCACCACGCCACGCCGCTCTACGGCGAAGCGAATCAGCATACGCCCCACTCCGCGGCCGAAGACCGCAGGGTGCGCGAAGAGCATCTCCAACTCATCGCCGCCGATGCCCATGAAAGCCACGGCGACACCGCGTCCGTCGCGCACGGCATACAACTCGGCGACCGACGCCAACGCTTCGTCTACCTGCCCGCGTATGCGCACTATGTCGGCCTCAGCGAGAAAATCGTGAGTGGCGCGCACCGAGGCCTCCCACACCTGCGAAAGTTCGCGGCGCACGAGGCTGTCGCGGCCGTCGGCTCGCTCTATTTTCATTCGCCCAAAAACTCCTCTACGCAGCGGCGATATGCGGCCACGGGGTCGGCGGCGGCAGTGATGGGCCGTCCGACGACGATATAGTCGGAACCTATCTCGCGGGCACGGGCGGGCGTGGTGACGCGCACCTGGTCGCCCACCTCGCCGTCGGCGAAACGCACGCCCGGGGTGACGGTCAGAAAATCACGGCCGCAGGCATCCTTAACCATGCCGGCCTCCAACGGCGAGCAGACCACGCCGTCGAGTCCCGCCTCGCGGGTGTTGCAGGCGTACTTGACGATGGTGTCGTTAATCGACGCACCGATGAGCAGCTCGCGCTGCATGCGCTCCTCGCTCGTGGAGGTGAGCTGCGTGACGGCGATAAGCAGCGGGCGCGTGCCGTCCTCGCGGGTGAGCCCCTCGGCCGCGGCGCGCATCATCTCCACGGTGCCGGCCGCATGGACGTTGCACATGTCGACGTCCAGACGCGACAGCACGGCCATGGCCTTCTTCACAGTATTGGGGATGTCGTGCAGCTTCAAGTCGAGGAAGATGCGGTGTCCGCGGCGCTTGATTTCGCGGACAATCGACGGGCCCTCGGCGTAGTAGAGCTCCATGCCTATTTTCAGAAAGGGTTTGCGGGCTTCGTTTTCGAACAGGTCGAGAAAACGGAACGTATCCTCGGCCGAGCGGAAGTCGCATGCTATGATAACATCTTTTGCCATAGTTGTATCGGGTCGTTTTTCAGTTTCAGTCGTTCTGTGCCGCGCCGATGATATCGCTCAGGCGCTCTATTCCGAGCCGCTCCATCTCCGCGGGCAGCGACTCGACAATCTCCTTGCAGGCGTAGGGGTTGCGCAGGTTGGCGGCACCCACCTCGACGGCCGTCGCGCCGGCCATCATCATCTCGATGACGTCGCGCGCGGTCTCCACGCCTCCGCATCCGATGACGGGTATCTTGCAGGCCGACGCAACCTGCCACACCATGCGCAGGGCGACGGGGAATATCGCCGCGCCGGAGAATCCGCCCATCGTGTTGGCGATGACGGGACGGCGGCGGCGCAGGTCGATGCGCATGCCGAGCATGGTGTTCACCAGACATATTCCGTCGGCGCCGGCATCTTCGCATGCACGCGCGATGGAGACGATGTCGGTCACGTTGGGGCTCAGCTTGATATATATCGGCTTGTCGGTCACGGCCTTGACGGCGCGCGTCACAGAGGCGGCATGGTCGGGGTCGGTGCCGAAGCTCATTCCTCCGTGGCGCACGTTGGGGCACGAGACGTTGACCTCGATGAGTCCGACCTGCTCCTCGCGGCCCAGACGCTCGGCGCACGCAGCGTACTCCTCGACCGAGAAGCCCGAGATGTTGGCGATGACCCGCTTGCGGAAGAATGTTTTCAGGTGCGGCAGCTCGTGCGCGACGACGGCGTCGAGCCCCGGATTTTGGAGCCCCACGGCGTTTATCATGCCCGCCGTGCACTCGGCGATGCGCGGCGTGGGGTTGCCGAAGCGCGGTTCGAGTGTCGTCCCCTTGAACGAGAACGTCCCGAGGATGTTTATGTCGTAGAAGTCGCGGAACTCCCTGCCGTAGCCGAATGTTCCGCTGGCCGGGATAACGGGGTTATCCAGCCGCCAGCCGCTGAGTGTTACAGAAGTATCGAGCATGTTATGCAATTCAAAATGCAAAATGCAAAATTCAAAATTCAAAATAATATATTCATCGACAGCATACGACGCATATCGTCGGCTGTAAAGAGCTGTCGCCGGCAGTCAAAATTCCCGATGCAGAGTCTCGATTTTGAATTCTGCATTTTGAATTTTGAATTGTGCCTACCAAATAACCTCCTCTTTGGCAAGCACCGGCCCCTCCTTGCAGATGCGTTTGCTGCCGCCCGCGGTCTTGCACGAGCAGCCCATGCAGGCGCCGAAGCCGCAGCCCATGCGCTCCTCGAAGCTCAGCTGGCCGTCGCACTGCGCGGCGTCGCACAGCGCCCGCAGCATCGGCAGCGGGCCGCAGGCGTAGAAGTAGTCGAACTCCACGTCGGGCAGAACGTCGGTCACGAAGCCCTTCGTGCCCATGCTGCCGTCGGCCGTGGCGACCCTCACGTCGGCGCCCAGAGCACGGAACTCGTCGGCATAGAAGACCTCGGCGGCCGTATTGAAGCCGAGCACCACGCTCACCCGACGCCCCTCGGCGATGAGCCGGCGGGCGAGGTTGTAGAGCGGAGGCACGCCCACGCCGCCGCCCACGAGCAGCGGACGCTGCGCGGCCGTGTCGGTCGAGAAGCCGTTGCCGAGCCCCGTGAGCAGGTCGAGCCGCTCGCCGGCCGTCATGCGGCTCATGTCGGCCGTACCTTCGCCGACGACCTTATAAATCAGCGTTATCGACCCCTCGTCCCAGTCGCAGACCGAAATCGGACGGCGGAGGAAGCGGCCCGGCAGTTCGATGTTGACGAACTGCCCGGGGCGCGTGATGTACTGCGTGTCGCCGGCGAGCCGCATGCGCCACACGGAGGCGGTCAGAGGCTCGTTGGAGAGAATTGTGTAGATGCCTTTCTTATACATTGTGCAGTGGTTTGCAATCGTTACACTCTATCGCCCGGCTACTCGGAGTCGATGGTCGAGACGTTGAACGTAATCTCTTCCAGCACGTCGAGAAGCACGCGCACGGTTTCCAGAGCGGTAAATATCGTCACGTTGTTCTCGACGGCGGCACGACGTATCTCGTAGCCGTCCAGACGCGTCTTGTGCTGGTTGATGTCGACGACGTTGATTACGTAGTTGACATGCCCCTGACGCAGCGAGTCGATAATTTCGGTGCTGCCCTCCCGGAGTTTCAGACGCGTGCGGGTGCGGATGCCGTGTTCGCGCAGGAACGCCGCGGTACCCGACGTGGCCTCGATGTTGAAGCCCAGGTCGTAGAAGCGGCGCACGAGCGGCAGTGCGGCCTCCTTGTATATGTCGGCGATGGTGACGAAAATCGTACCGTAGTTGGCGACGGTCATGCCCGACGACTGCAACGCCTTGTAGAGCGCGCGCGTGAGCTTGTTGTCGTAGCCGATGGCCTCGCCCGTGGATTTCATCTCGGGCGAGAGGTAGGACTCCACGCCGCGAATCTTCGAGAACGAGAAGGCCGGAGCCTTGACGAACCACCGCTTTTTGAGAGGTGCGACGACCTCCGTGATGCCCAGCTCGCGGAGCGTGCGGCCAAGCATGACCTGCGTGGCGATGTGCGCCATGGGAACTCCCGTGGATTTCGAGAGGAACGGCACGGTGCGCGAAGAGCGGGGGTTGACCTCGATGATGTAGATTTCGTCGTCCTTGTCGCAGATGAACTGTATGTTGTACAGACCGCGGATGCCGATTCTCAGACCCAGACGAACCGTGTAGTCGACGATTTTGCGCTTGGCCTCCTCGCTGACGCTGAACGTCGGGTAGACGCTTATCGAGTCGCCGGAGTGGATGCCCGTCTTCTCGACGTGCTCCATGATGCCGGGGATGTAGACGTCGCGGCCGTCGCAGATGGCATCGACCTCCAACTCGCGGCCCATGATGTAGCGGTCGACGAGCACCGGCGAGTCGGTGTTGACCTCGACGGCCGTTTGCAGGTAGTGGCGCAGCGACTCCTCGTTGCTGACAATCTGCATGGCGCGGCCGCCCAGCACGTAGCTCGGACGAACCAGAACCGGGTAGCCTATGCGCTCGGCGGCGCGCACGCCGGCCTCGATGTCGGTCACGGCCTCGGCCTCGGGCTGCGGGATTCGAAGCTCCTCCATGATTTTCTCGAAGCAGCCGCGATCCTCAGCGTTGCGGATAGCCTCGACGTCGGTTCCGATAATCTCCACGCCCAGTGCGGCCAGCGGCGCGGCGAGATTGATGGCCGTCTGGCCTCCGAGCGACACGACGATGCCCTTCGGACGTTCGAGGTGGATGACGTTCATCACATCCTCGACCGTCAGAGGCTCGAAGTAGAGTTTGTCGCTGGTCGTATAGTCGGTCGAGACGGTCTCGGGATTGTTGTTGATGATGATGGCCTCGTAGCCCGCCTCGCGAATCGACCAGATGGCGTGCACGGTCGAGTAGTCGAACTCCACGCCCTGACCGATGCGTATCGGGCCCGAACCCAGCACGACGATCTTCTCGCGGCCGCTGACAATCGACTCGTTCTCCTGCTCGTAGGTCGAGTAGAAGTAGGGAACGTAGGAGGAGAACTCGCTGGCGCAGGTGTCGATCATCTTGTAGACGGGGAAGATGCCGTGCTCCTTGCGCATGAGGTACATCTCGCTCTCGGACATGCCCCACTGCTGGCCTATGTATTTGTCGCTGAATCCCATGCGCTTGGCATCGCGCAGCGTCTCCACGTCGCGCGGATTCTCGCGCACGACATGCTCGAACTCGACGATGTTGCGAATCTTTTCGAGGAAGAACATGTCGATTTTCGTGTCGTTGTATATCAGCGTGAGGTCGACGCCCCGGCGCACGAGCTGCGCGACGGCGTAGATGCGGTCGTCGGTGCCCTCCTTGATATAGCGCATCATCTCGTCGACGGGCATATCGTCGAATTTCTTGTGGTGGATATGGCAGACGCCCGTTTCGAGCGAACGCACCGCTTTGAGAAGCGACTCCTCGACGGTGCGGCCGACCGACATCACCTCGCCCGTGGCCTTCATCTGAGTGCCGAGCTTGTTAGACGCATCGGAGAACTTGTCGAACGGGAAACGCGCGATTTTGGTGACCACGTAGTCGAGCGTAGGCTCGAACGACGCCGGAGTGTTGGCGATGCGTATCTCGTCGAGCGTAAGACCCACGGCGATTTTGGCGCTCACGCGGGCAATCGGGTAGCCGCTGGCCTTCGACGCCAGAGCCGACGAGCGCGACACGCGCGGATTGACCTCGATAAGGTAGTAGCGGAACGACAGCGGGTCCAGAGCGAACTGCACGTTGCAGCCGCCCTCGATTTTCAGCGCCCGGATGATTTTCAGCGCCGAATCGCGCAGAAGCTGGTACTCCTTGTTGGTGAGCGTCTGGCTCGGGGCGACGACTATCGAGTCGCCGGTATGGATACCCACCGGATCGACATTCTCCATGTTGCAGATGGCGATCGCCGTGTCGTTGGAGTCGCGGATTACCTCGTACTCGATCTCCTTGTAGCCCTTGATGCTCTTCTCGACCAGCACCTGATGCACGGGCGAGAGCACCAGAGCGTTGCGCATCATCTCGCGCAGCTGCTTCTCGTCGTAGGCGAAGCCGCCGCCCGTACCGCCCAGCGTGAAGGCCGGACGCAGCACGACGGGATAGCCTATCTCGTCGGCAGCGCGCACGCCCTCCTCCTCGGAGCATGCGATGGTCGACGGCAGGACGGGTTCGCCCAGCGACTCGCACAACTCCTTGAAGAGCTCGCGGTCCTCGGCGCGCTCGATGGACTCGAACGACGTGCCGAGAATCTCGACCTGGCACTCTTTGAGCACGCCCTTCTTGGCGAGCTGCACGGCCAGATTGAGACCCGTCTGTCCGCCCAGTCCCGGAACGATGGCGTCGGGACGCTCGTAGCGGATGATTTTGGCGACGTATTCCAGCGTCAGCGGCTCCATGTAGACCTTGTCGGCGATGTGCGTGTCGGTCATTATGGTGGCCGGGTTGGAGTTGACGAGCACTACCTCGTAGCCCTCCTCTTTGAGTGCAAGGCAGGCCTGGGTACCCGCGTAGTCGAACTCGGCGGCCTGACCGATGACAATCGGGCCCGAGCCGATGACCATGACTTTGTTTATGTCGGTTCTTTTAGGCATTTCTGTGTTCCTCCATCATTTTAATGAACTTATCGAACAAATAGGAGCTGTCCTGCGGGCCGGGAGCGCTCTCGGGGTGGTACTGCACCGAGAAGACCATGTCCTCGCGGCACTCGACGCCTTCGGCCGTGTCGTCCAGAAGATTGACATGGGTAAGGCGCAGGCGCGTGCCATCCAACGACGCGATGTCGACGGCGAAGCTGTGATTCTGGCTGGTGATTTCGATTTTGCCCGTGTCGAGATTCTTCACCGGGTGGTTGCCGCCGCGGTGGCCGAACTTCATCTTGAAGGTCTTGGCGCCGTAGGCCAGCGATACCATCTGATGGCCCATGCAGATACCGAAAATCGGCAGACGGCCGCGCAGTCCGCGCACGGTCTCGATTACGGGCTGCACGTTCTCGGGGTCGCCAGGGCCGTTCGAGAGGAACACCCCGTCGGGACGGAACGCCAGAATCTCCTCTACCGACGCGTCGAACGGCACGACGGTGACGTTGCACCCCTTGGCGTTGAGCGAGCGGATGATGTTGTACTTGATGCCGCAGTCGATGGCCACAACGTCGTACTTGTGGTTGGGCGTGCGCGACATCCAGCGCTTGCGGCAGCTCACGCGCGAAACCACGTCCGTCGGAATCGGATGTTCGCGCAGGCGCCGCAGCGCCTCCTCGCACGGAGTGTCGATGTCGGTCATGATGACCCGCTGGCTGCCCTCGGAGCGGATGATGCGCGTGATGCAGCGCGTGTCGACGCCGCTGATGCCCGGGATTCCGTGCTCCTCGAAGACCTCGTTCATGGTCTTCGTGTAGCGGAAATTCGACGGCGAGTCGTTGTACTCGCGGACAATCATGCCGCCGATGGTCGGGAATTTGGTCTCGTAGTCCTCCTCCGTGATGCCGTAATTGCCTATCAGCGGATAGGTCATCACGACCATCTGGCCGGTGTAGGACGGGTCGGAGAGAATCTCCTGATAGCCCACCATCGAGGTGTTGAAGACTATCTCGCAGACCGCCTCCTTGCGCGCACCGAACCCGTAACCGCAGAACTCGCGGCCGTTTTCGAGAACGATTTTTCTGTCAAATGGTTTCATCGAAATATCCTTTAAAACGAATCCGACAATCGGATTCCGTAAAATTATTTTGTTTTATTCTATTCTCTTTTCACGCCCCGAACCCGAAATTGTCGGATTCGTTTTACATGAACTTGTTCATGAAACCGGATATTTCGATGAATATCCGAACACCCCTCCTAAATCCTCCCCTTACCGTAGGGGAGGACTTACTATTTTTTTATAGGAACCGGGACCCACGAACCGATTACTTCATTCAAATTATCCTTCACAATACGAATCCGACAATCGGATTCCGTAAAATTATTTTGTTTTATTCTCTTTCCCTTTTCACGCCCCGAACCCGAAATTGTCGGATAGGAGCAGCACCCGGCACGAGCTTAACTGCTAATTACTCATTGGCAATTGCTCATTGCCGATCGGCATCCTGCCGTATGCCACCTCGCCGCCGACCATCGTAAGCACGCACTCGCCGCTGACGCGCCAGCCGGCGAAAGGGGTGGCGCGGCCCTTGGAGAGGAAGCGTTCGGGGTCGATTTCGTATTCGGCGTCGAGGTCGAAAATCGCGATGTCGGCCGGCGCACCTGGAACGAGCCCCCCGCCGAGCCGGAAGATGCGGCGCGGATTCTCGGACATGAGGGCCACGAGCCGTTCGAGCGTGATTGTCCCGCGGCGCACCATATAGGTATAAAGCAGCGGGAAGGCGCATTCGAGACCGACGATGCCCATGGCACTGAGTTCCAGACCGCGCGACTTCTCCCGGCCGAGTGCGGCGCATGGTCGGTGGCCACGACCTCTATCGTGCCGTCGGCTATTCCCTCAATCAGCGCCGAGCGGTCGTCGGCCGAGCGCAGCGGCGGGTTCATCTTGAAGCGTCCCTCCTCCTGCAAGTCGTCGTCGCACAGCAGCAGATAGTGCGGCCCCGTCTCGCAGGTAACCCGCACTCCGTCGGCCTTGCCGCGGCGGACGGCCTCGACGCTCTCGCGGGTCGAGACATGGCACACATGGTAGCGGCAGCCGGTCTCGGCGGCCAGACGCACGTCGCGCACCACCTGAGCCCACTCGCTCTCGGAGCAGATGCCGCGATGTCCGTGCTCACGGCAGTAGCCGCCGTCGTGGATATAGCCTCCGCGCAGAAGCTCGTCGACTTCGCAGTGCGCCGCAATCGGGCGGTCGACGGCCTTGGCGCGAAGCATCGCCTCGCGCATGAGCGACTCCTCCTGCACGCCCTTGCCGTCGTCGGAGAAGCCGACGACCGACTCTGCGAGCGACTCGAAGTCGACGAGCTCGCCCGCACCCTTCTGTCCGCGCGTAATCGAAGCGTAGGGAACCACCCGCACAACCGCCGTGCGGCGTATGGCATCCAGCTGCACACCGAGCGACTCGGGGCAGTCGGGCACCGGGCGGAGGTTGGGCATGGAGCACACGGTCGTATAGCCTCCGCGGGCGGCGGCGGCGGTGCCGGCAGCTATGGTCTCCTTGTATTCGTAACCGGGTTCGCGAAGGTGCACGTGCACGTCGACAAGGCCCGGCATGATGCACAGCCCGCGGCAGTCGACAACTCGGTCGCCATCGCGCGGCTCCACATTACCGACGGCATCAATGACGCCGCCGCATACGGCGACGGCACCCGGCCGCACACCTGCCGCCGTGGCAATCGTCGCATTAGCAAACACTGTTCTGTTACTCTCCATAGTTCGTTCGCCGCAGGGCACAAAAAAGGGCAATCGTTCGACGATTACCCTAAATTAGACAAAAATTCCCGAAAATCGGAAACGCCGCTCCCCGACTGCAAATCTCGGAAGTGCTGTCGTGACTGATGTATGTTCGGCGTGCCGTTCAACATGATTTCGGGATTATGCCGCAAAGGTAGGCTTTTTTCGGCTCCGCGCCAAATCCGCCGCAAAGATTTTTTAACAAATATTCGACAACGGGCACCGGCCCGGCGGCGCAGGCCCGGCATGCGACGCCCGCCGCGGATTTTTCATGGCGGAGAGTTTTGCAATACGGAAAATTCTGCGTATATTTGCGCTCCCTATGCGAAGTTGCGTGGGGCGAAAATTTTAAAACACAATGAAAATCTGCGAAATTACAGGTAAGGTTGCAGTGGTTGGCAACAACGTCTCCCACTCGAACCACAAGACCAAGCGCAAATTCAATCCCAATTTGAAGACTAAGCGTTTCTGGTCTGAGGAGGAGGGTCGCTGGATTACCTTGAAGGTATCGGCTGCCGGTATGAAAACTATTAACAAAAACGGTCTGGCCGCTGCGTTGAAGAATGCCGCCGCTGCCAAGAAAGTTTACTAAAATCTTTTTGACAAATGGCAAAGAAAGGCAACAGAGTTCAGGTAATTCTCGAATGCACCGAACAGAAAGAGAGCGGCGTAGCCGGAATGTCGCGCTACATCACAACCAAGAACAAGAAGAACACCCCCGATCGTTTGGAGCGTAAGAAGTACAATCCGTATCTGAAAAGGGTAACCGTACACCGTGAAATCAAATAATTCGTAAGGTCATGGCAAAGAAAGTAGTCGCAACACTGAAAACCGGCACCGGTAAGAACTTTACCAAGTGCATCAAGATGGTCAAGTCGGAGAAGACCGGCGCGTACATGTTCAAAGAGGGCATCATCGCCAACGACCAGGTAAAGGATTTCTTCGAGAAGAAGTAATTCCGATTGTTGTCGGACCCGGTAGTCCGATACACAAAGGGCGTCGCCGCAAGGTGACGCCCTTTGTGTGTATTCACGCCTCGCACCGACCGCCGGTGCGGTCTTTTCGTCCGATGTAGATACGCATGGCCGCATACCCTGCGGCTGCCAGCGGCAGACCGACGAGAGACGTGTACTCCACGCCCCCTGTCTCGACGGCCAGACCGCCGAAGCAGGCGCCAAGCGCATTGCCCGTGTTGAAGGCCACCTGTATCATCGCCGCACCGAGCATCTCGCCGCCCTTCGACTCGTAGATAATCAGCAGCTGCTCGGGCGACGAAAGGGCGAACAGCGACGCCGTGAGCACGAACAGCAGAAGCAACGCCGCGAGTTCGTGGCGGCACAGCATGAACATGGCCGCAAGCGCCGCTCCCGCAACCATCTGCGCACCCAAGGCCACGCGCTCGGGAGTCGCACGGTCGGAGAGGCGCCCGCTGAGCAGATTGCCGAACGTCATGCCCAGTCCGGCGAAGACCATCACCCACGCCATACTTCCGGCCTGAAAGCCGGCCGCAGAGGTCATCAGCGGACTGACATAGCTGTACACGCAGAATATGGCACCGTTGCCGAACATCGTGGCGGCGATTATGAGCCACGGCTCCACGCGGCGCAGAAAACGGAACTGCCCCGCAAGCCCCGAGTCGGGAAGCGGGTCGATACGTGGAATCCAGCGGTGGACGGGCCACAGAAGCAGTGCGCCGCACACACCGACGGCGAGGAATACGGCCCGCCACGACACCAGGTCGCCGATGGCCGTACCGACGGGTACGCCAAGCAGGTTGGCCACGGTCATGCCGGCAATCATTATCGACACGGCCTGCGCGGCGCGCCCCCTGTCGGCGACGCGTTCGGCGACGATCGATCCGACCCCGAAGAACGCACCGTGCGGAAGACCCGAGACGAAACGCATAAGCAGCAGCATACCGTACCCCGAAGAGATGCCGGCGCACAGATTGCCGACGGCGATGAGCGCCGCCAAAGCATAGAGAATGGTTTTCAGCGGGCGCCGACGCGCAAGCAGCACGGTGAGCGGCGCGCCGGCGCAGACTCCGACGGCATAGGCCGAGACGAGGTGTCCGGCCTGAGGAATAGAGACATTCAAATCGGATGCGACAGCCGGCAGAAGCCCCATCATGACGAATTCGGACATGCCGAGCGAGAACGTGCCGAAAGCGAGAGCGAGAAGCGAACGTTTCATGGATAAGTCGAATGCAGGCATTACTTATTCTCAGCCGCGCGCATGCTGAACTCGCACCCGCAGTAGAGCTGGTTGTAGAAATTCATCTCGCGGATAATCTCGCCGCGGCGCTCTTGGAGTCCTCCGCGGCGCCAGTTCTGCTCCCAGAATATCGTACCCGGCCAGAGCGCCGCGGCGGTACGTCCGGCCTCGGCAATCTGTTCGAGACTCTTCCAGCGCGACGAGGCCAGCGTCGTGGTGAAAACCGGGATGCCGCGCCCGGCGGCGAAACGCGCCGTAGCGAGCAGGCGCATGCGGAAGCACTCGGCGCAGCGGACGCCGCGTTCGGGCTCGCACTCCAACCCTTCCACGCCGCAGCGCCACGACGCATGGTCGTAGTCGCCGTCGACGACCTCCAAGCCCAACCGTTCGGCATAGCGCGTACACTCGTCGCGACGCACGAGGTACTCCTCGGCCGGGTATATGTTGGGATTGAAATAATATATCAGCGGCGTGATGCCGTTGTCGAGCAGGCACTCGACAATGGCCGACGAGCACGGCGCACAACACGTATGAAGCACCACACGGCGGCTGCCGTCGGGAGGCGCGATGTCGAGATGAGGTTTCATCGTATTCGGAATCAATGTTTTATCAGCCATATTATGTAAGCAGCGTAGATACATAGGAAGATGGCGCCCTCCCAGCGGTCGAGCGCACGCCTGCGGAATGTGAACGCAGCGACGAAGAGCAGCACCGCACCCGCCAGAACCATGTAGATGTCGGTCAGAGTTATCGTCCCCATGGAGAGCGGCCGCACGGAGGAGCTTACACCCAGAATGAGAAGTATGTTCGCCGTATTGGAGCCGATGACGTTGCCCAAGGCCAGCTCGGCGCGCCCCTTGACGACCGACACCACCGACGATGCGAGCTCGGGCAGCGACGTGCCGCCCGCGACGAGCGTTATGGCGATCACCGACTCGGAGACCCCGAGCCGCCGGGCCACGGACGTCGCCCCGTGCAGGAACGCCTCGCCGCCGCCGACCAATGCCGCGAGTCCGCCGACAATCATCAGCACGACGAGCCACAGCGACCGCGAATGTTCATGCCGCGGCTCCCGCGGCGAAACCGGCACGGCATCGTCGGGTCGCGCCGCACGCACGGCATACCACAGCAGTACGACGTAGAGCACCGTCATGGCGATACCCATCGGCCGGACGACAGCCCCGTAGTAACCGCAGGCGAGCAGCAGAAGAGCCACCGCCACGCCGACGGGTATGTCGCGGCGTATGTTCTCGCGCGTGAGGGCCAGCGGAGCGACCAGCGCGCAGACGCCCAGAATGACGAACGTATTGAAGAGATTCGAGCCCACGACGTTGCCTATCGCCATGTCGCCCTGCCCTTTCAGTGCCGACAGCACGCTGATGACCAGTTCGGGGGTCGACGTGCCGACGGCTACGACCGTGAGACCCACGATGAACTCGGGAATGCGGAACCGTTTGGCAAGGGCCGATGCTCCGTCGGTCAGAAAATTCGCACCGGCGAGAATCGCCGCCAGGCCGAGAATGAGAAACACTATATCCATATTTTCAGAATGCGTTACGCCAGCAATACGAGACTCGCCGCCATGACCGCCATGCCGGCCACGACGCCGTAGATCGACGTGTGCGCCTCGCCGTATTCGCGGGCGGCGGGCAGAAGTTCGTCGATTGAGATGAAGACCATGATGCCCGCAACGGCCGCGAGGATGCACCCGAGAGTCGTCGGCGTCAGAAACGGCATGAAGAGCAGATACGCCGCCAGAGCGCCCACGGGCTCGGCGAGGCCCGACGCGAGCGAGAGCCAGAAGGCCCGTCGGCGGCTGCCCGTAGCATAATATATAGGTATCGAAACGGCTATGCCCTCGGGGATGTTGTGTATGGCCACGGCAATGGCGATGGCCACACCGAGCGTGGAGTCGTCGACAGCCGTGGCAAACGTAGCAAGGCCCTCGGGGAAGTTGTGCACGGCGATAGCCAGAGCGGTCATGAGCCCCATGCGCATGAGCCGTCCGTCGCGTTTCGGCACGGAGTCCATCTCCTCGACCAGATGCGCCTCGTGAGGGTTTTCGACTGACGGGACAAGCCGGTCGATGATGCCGATGACGAGGATTCCGCCGAAGAAGCTCAGCGCCGCGCACCCCATTCCCGCCTGCGGCCCCATCACCTCGCCCAGACGCTCGCCAGCCTGCGCGAAGAGCTCGACGAACGACACGTAAATCATCACTCCGGCCGACAGACCGAGCGAGAACGACAGCAGTTTGCGGTTGGTACGGCGCGTGAAGAACGCAATGGCGCTGCCGATGCCGGTCGCAAGACCCGCACCGAGAGTCAGAAGCAGAGGAATCAATATGCTGCCGTCGGTATTCATAATCGTCATATTCTCCACAAGCACTGCCGCACTCATGACAAAGACCATGCAACGCCACGCCTGCCCGGCAACATTTCCTATGCCGCACGCAACATGCCGCAAGGCGGCGAACCGTTGCCGGATTAATCGGGGCAAAGATAACCATATCTTCGGCAAATCGTAACACCGCAGCCCGATTTAACGGAATAATAACACGATTGCGCACACCTTATCGTCAGCCGATTCGGACTTTCAACAGCTTTTCGATAGGTTTTCAACCTATTTTCGACCTCTTTTCGACAATTTTATAAACACTGCTGTTAATAAATCGAACCCGTTCCTAATTCCGCAGGCAGCGGACAACACCATCTTCTCTCAACCTGCAACCAGCGAAACACTGAATCCACAGCTGTGTTGTTACTGCAATTCCAGACCTGCACGCCTTCGGTCTCTCCACCCGCGAACTCAACTCGGTCTCTCCGCCCGTCAGAACTCGAACTTCATGCGGTTATGCACCCGACTTATCGAAAAGCCGGCCTTTCGGAATTTCGCAGCAAATTTTAACGTGAATAGCAGTTAACCGTCTGCACCCGGAATCTGATTCAGGACCGCGAATCTGTCGTGCAAGGCGGGAATCATCTACCGCGTGGAGAAGGACAGAGAGTATTACGAAACGTTTCTCTTTGCCAAGGAGGAGGTAGATAAGCATCGGGCGGCGGAGAAATAACGACAATACGTCATTCCGGCTGCGGCAGATATTCGCCAGACGAGACCTCGGCACTGGGGCTGCCTTTCGGGTCGCCCGCCGTGCGGAGGTTTTATTTATGCTGGCCGCAAGCCATATCGGAAATTATCAATTCGGGACACCTGCTCTACGCCATAAGGCAGAAATAAGATACAATAATATATTGCAACACGATAAACACCTACAACATCAGCGAAACACAAAATGTTTTCAGAATACATTACAATATTTCACTGCAATAATCCTATATTCTCAGGTAACTCCATATCGCAACAGGATTCCCGCAGAGTATTACAATATAATATTGCATTCGTATTTATCGAGTCGTTACCGAAATATTATATTGCAATCATATAGTCGTTATCCATACTCTGGCAAATAGTTCCATCCTTTCGCCCTCCGCGACACAAGGAAACGTCCTTAACCGCAACA
>CAMWIG010000027.1 GCA_947174295.1 uncultured Alistipes sp.
GGCCGCATCAACGGTAGCCTGGACTACTACTACCGCAAGACCACCGACCTTCTGAGCTCGATCGACGTTCCGACGGGTTCGAACTTCACCAACCGTCTGATGTCGAACATCGGTTCGATGAAGAATCAGGGTGTCGAGCTGTCGTTGAACTTCGTGCCCATCCAGCGCGAGAACATGAACTGGACCATCAGCCTCAACGGCACGTGGCAGCAGACCGAAATCTCGAAACTCGACGGCAACATGGTCAAGGTCGGCTCTACGCTGAGCGGTCAGGGCGGCGGCTCGTCGGTGCACTACGAGGGCTTCGCACCCTACACGTTCTATCTCTACCAGCAGGCCTACGACTCGAACGGCAAGCCCATCTTGAATACGTTCATCGACCGCGACGGCGACGGCCGCATCACCGAGGCCGACAAGTACGTGACCGGCAAGAGCGCTGCGCCCGACTTCTTCTACGGCATCAGCACTCAGTTCACCTACAAGAACTGGGACTTCGGCTTCAATGCCCACGGCTCGATCGGCAACTACGCCATCAACAAGCTGGCCGTCGACAACTCGTCGACCTATTGCAATACGCTTGCCTACAACTATCTGCGCAACCTTAACGAGTACAACTTCCGCACGGGCTTCACGGGCTTCACCAACACCGACCAGGCCTACTCCGACCTGTTCATCGAGAACGCATCGTTCTTCCGCATGGACGACATCAATGTTGGCTACACGTTCCGCAACGTCGGCAAGTCGAACCTCAACATCCGCCTTGCGGCTTCGGTACAGAACGTATTCGTCATAACCGACTACTCGGGTCTCGACCCCGAGGTCGACAGCGCCGACGGTGTGTACAGCACCATCATCCCGCGTCCTCGTCTCTACACGCTGCGTCTGAATATTAACTTCTAATACATAGCATCGAATTTATGAAAAAGATATTTTTATACGGTGTTGCCATTGCGACCGCTGCGTCGATGCTCGCTTCCTGCATCGGCGACCTCGACACGCAGCCGCTCGACAACAAGATAAAGACCGCCGACAAGGCTTTCGCCGACCCCGACAGCTATTCGCAGTATGTCAATTACGCGTATTCCTATTTTTCGCTCGTGTCGCAATCCGATCCGGGAACTTCGGACATCGCGGTCGACAATGCCGGCCAGAGCGAATTCCCCCGTCAGTACATGGTTCTCAACGAAATGTCGACCGATGCGTTGAAGTGCATCTGGGGCGACGATTACGTGGACGGCATACAGTACAACAAGTGGACTACCACCAACGCCGCCATCCTGGCCGTGTATCTGCGCGGTCTGAAAGGCGTCGCAATCTGCAATCAGTTCCTCGATGCGTCGGTTTCGAGCGACGGTGCGGTTTCGGGCCGCGGCCACTCGTCCAAACTCGAAGAGGTGCGTCACTATCGTGCCGAGATGCGCATGCTTCGTGCGTTCTACTATGAGATTCTGCTCGACCTGTTCGGCAATCCTCCCGTGGCTCTTCCCGAGAACATCGGTTCCACCAACTTCCCGAAGCAGCTGGGCCGCGAGGGTCTGTTCAACTGGATCGAATCGGAGCTGACGGCACTCATCGAGGGCGACGACCTGCCGGCAGTTCGCGTAGCGTATCCCCGCATGTCGAAGGGTGCCGCATGGGCCGTACTCGCACGCATGTATCTCAATGCCGAGATATATACGGGCAAGCCTCGCTGGGAGGATGCGCGCAATGCCGCCGAGAAGTGTATCTCCGACGGCGGATACGAACTCTGCCAGAACTATTGGAACCTGTTCCGTCAGGACAACTCCACCAACGGAGCCCAGAACGAGTTCATCATCGCGGCCCTCTACGACAGCAAGCTCACGCCGAGCTGGGGCGGCACGACGACGCTCATCTACTCGGCTATCAACTCCGACATGCGCGAGCCCATCTCGGCTCTCTACGGTTTCGACAGCGACATCTACGTCAACCAGTGGAACGGCTACCATGTTTCCGACGAGTTCGTCATGGAGAACTTCGACCTGCAAGGCGTGGAGTGGGGTGCCAAGGAGGGCTTCGGCTACAACCGCGAGCTGAGCGACCGTCGCGCCGCATTCTACAACATAGGGTTCAAGCAGAAGTTCAACAACGACGTATCGGAGATTACCTCGGGCTGGGCCTGCATCAAGTGGCTGCCCATCACCAGCGACAACCGCGCCATCTGCAAGGAGGAGAACATCGAGAACTCTTCGGCCGACTTCGCATTCTTCCGTCTGGCCGAGATGTATCTCATCTCCGCCGAGGCCGAGGCGCGCATTAACGGAGGCACGCTCAATTCGTCGAACAACGGTTACCGGCGCATCCAGTCGCTTCGCGAGCGCGCCAACGGTGCCGGCGACGTGATGCCTGCCACCATCGACCTCGACTACATCCTCAAAGAGCGCGTTCGCGAGCTCATGTGGGAGGGGCACCGCCGCACCGACCTTATTCGCTACGGCCGTTTCACCTCCTCGGCTTATCCGTGGCCCTACAAGGCCGGCGTGCCCGACGGAGCCGCGGCGATCGACGAGTACCGCACCGTTTATCCCATCATCTCGACCGATTTGATTTCCAACCCCTCGTTGGAGCAGAACGTCGGTTATTGATTCCGGTTCAGATTCAACAACAATAAAAGAACAGAAATTATGAAATACATCAAATATTTCGCTGCGATGTTCGCTTCCGCACTGGCTTTCGCCGCGTGCGAAACCGATGTCGAGCAGCCGGCGCTGAATCCCGAATCGAAGTTCGTGGCCCCGGTACTGAATGCTCAGAGCGACATCATCGTCAATCAGGACAACATCAATGTCGAGAGCGTGACGTTCACATGTTCCGAGGCCGATTTCGGTCAGAAGATAGCCATTCGCTACAAGCTCTTCCTCGCGCTGGGCGACAAGACGGTCAATGCCGCCACGTCGTACTATCCGGCCATCACCATGCTCAAATCCGACATCAACGGATTCGTGGTCAACGGTCTGGGCGTCGAGCCCAACCAGACGGCCGATATCTCGGCCTACGTCGTGGCCTACGCCGGAGAGTCGGAGACGATATGCACTGCGCAGTCCAATGTCGTTTCGTTCAACATCACGACTTTCAAAGCTGCATTGAAGAGCATCTTCGTGGTCGGCGGATTCCAGAATTGGAGCGAGGGCGCAGCCGTCTCGATGTGGGAGACCGCCGGAGGTTCGAATGTCTTCGAGGGCATCTACTACCTTGGCGAGCCGTCGTATGAGGCCGCCGGTTCCGACTTCCAGCTTCTGCCGACGCGCGGCACGTGGGACGGACAGATGGGTTACTCGTTCTTCACGGCTCTCGGCGAAGCCTTCTCCGAGCGCGAGGGCAACATCATGCTTCCCGTGGGCATCCACAAGATTACGGTCGACCTCGGCACCAAGTCCATCGACTCGAAAGCCTACTCGCAAATCGACATCATGGGTTCGTTCGACGGCTGGGCCGCACCGATGCTCATGGAGTACGACAACGTGGAGAACGTCTGGAAGAGCACATCGACCGTTTCGGGCGGCGACGAGTTCAAGATTCGCTTCAACAACGCGTGGGACATCAACTTCGGCGACGGCACGAAGGCTGCCGAACCCATGGATCTCGATCCTGCCGGTTTCGCCGGTTTCGAGCTCGTGCAGAGCGCTGCGAACATCGTGGTTCCGGGCTCGGGTACGTTCATCGTGAAGTTCTATGCCGACCGCACGCCTTACGTGGTAGCTTACGAACAGCAGTAATCTGAAAAGAGTGTAAACAACGATTGCGGGCGGCGGCGCTCCGGCATCCCGCCCGCGATTTCAAACAAAACAGAACAATATGAAAATTCTCAGATATTTAACAGCAGTAGCGGTTGCGGCGCTGTCTCTCTCGGCTTGCGAGAAGGAACCGGCCGACCTCTTCTCCACCGCTCCCGTGGCTCCCGTCATGGATTCGCATGCCGATATTCTGATGACCGAGAATGCGATGACCGAGAGCGTGACTTTCTCGTGGCAGAAGGCCCGCAACATCGCGGGTACGGTCAGCTACAAGTTGTACGCAGCCGACGAGACGGCCGAAACTCTGCTCACGACGACCGAAGGTCTCTTCTATTCGGCCGCGAAGACCGCGTTCCGCACGCAGCTCGGCGACGGTCTCGATTTGCCCGAGAACTCCAATGTGTCGCTGTCGTTCTATGTCGTAGCCGATAACGGCGAAATCTCCGTCAAGTCGGAGCCCATCGCCGTCAAACTCTTCATCTACGGCGACTATGTCGCTGCCGTTCCCGCCGCAGTCGTTTCGGACGTGGTTCTCGCTCCCGAGAGCGCGTCCGAGCAGCTGGAACTTCTCACATGGCAGCCCGCGCGTCTGGGCTATAACGAGTCGGTGACCTACTCCGTATCCGCAAGCGTGGGTACGGGTGCCGCTGTCGTCGTGGCCGAGGGTCTTACCGAGACCTCGCTCTCGAAGAGCGTCGACGAGTGGAACGAGGCCGTCGTGGCCGCAGGTGCTCCCGAGGCTGCCGCGTCGACCGTCGACTTCGTCGTTACGGCCTACTCCGAGAGCTGCACGGGCGGAATCGACTCCGAAAGCGTATCGGTCGGCATCACCACCTACGTGGCGACCTATCCCGCCAGGATGTACACTCCCGGCGGCCATCAGGGCTGGGACCCCGCCACGTCGTTCGCCATTCCTCAGAGCTCCGTTCGCAAGGGTCTCTACGAGGCATTCGTCGACCTGACTACCGCCGGTGCCGACGTTACCGAGTTCAAGTTCTCGCCCGAACCGGCATGGGGCAGCGACTTCGGTGCCGCCGACGTTACGGTCGATGTCAAGGATGGCAATACGGTGGTTACGGCCGTTGTCAGCGGCGGCGCCAACATCGCCGTTCCTTCGGGATTCTACCGCGTGCGCCTCGACAAGAAGTTCAACACGCTCGAAATGTTGAAGATCGAGTCCGTCGGCATCATCGGCGACGCTACCGTCGGCGGATGGGCCGAGGAGACACCTCTTGTCTACGATGCAGAGACCAACACCTACTCTCTCACTACGAACATGCTGTCGGGCAAGGAGTTCAAGTTCCGCGCAAACGGCGGCTGGACATACTCCATCGGTTTCGACGGTACGTTCGAAACGAACTCCAACTACACGTTCGGCAAGGCCGACGGCGAGTACAAGATAGTTCTCGATGTCAACAGCCACCCCTACGGCGTGAAGTTCCTGAGCACCTCGTTCCCCGAGAAACTCTATCTCCCGGGCGGTTATCAGGGCTGGAATCCCGCCACGGCGGCTACGCTCGCAGGCAACGGCGAGGGCATCTTCGAGGGCGGCGTCGACCTGACTACTGCCGGTGCCGATGTCACCGAGTTCAAATTCTCGCCCAAACCGGCATGGGACGGCGACTTCGGCGGTACGGTTACCTCCGATGCCGACGGCCATATCGAGGCCGAGACGGGTGCTTCGAGCAACCTGTCCGTTCCGGGCGGTTACTACTACATGACCGTCGACATGACATCGGGCAAGGTGACGATGGATTTGGTTCGCAAGGTGGGTCTCGTAGGTCCCGCCACCGCAGCCGGCTGGGATGCCGGCCAGAGCGTCGCCCTGAACTACGACGCTGCGGCCGACGTATGGAGCGCCGTCGTGGAGCTCGCCGCCGACCAGTTCAAGGTGTGCTTCAACGACGCATGGACCATCAACCGCGGTGCGGGTTCCGACTCCGAGCCCTACGCCATGCCGAACGATACGGCGGTAGCCGTTTACCACAACGGCAAGAACGTATCGGTAGCCGAGGCGGGTTCCTACAAGGTTACTCTGAACCTCGCATCGGTGCCCAACACGCTTACTGTGGTCAAGCAGTAGCAGCCGGTGCCGACAGTTTTGGCCGGCGCACTCTGAACGGTGCGCCGGCTCCTAACGAAGACCATCATACTCACGCAGCGTGGTGGTTTTCGATTGAATGACAGACGATAACGATAAAATCTATTATGAAAAAGCTGATTCACACTCTTTTAGCTGTCGCTGCGGCACTTTGTGCCGCAGCCTGCGGCAGCGACGGCGGCACGACCGAGCCCGTCGGCCCGACCGCCGCACTCGCCGCATCTCCCGCGGAGTTCGCTTTCACGGCCGACGGCGGCACGAAGAACATCTCGATTACCGCTCCCGGCGCGTGGTCGATAGTTTGGGATTCCGCCGGCGACAGCGGCGCCGGGTGGTGCTACGCCTTGCAATCCACCGGCGGCAAGGGCACGACCTCTACCGGCATACATGCCGACGCCAACGACGGCGCCGCGCGTTCGGCGCGTCTGATTCTCCGCTCTGCGGGCTGCGACGACGTGACGATTACCGTCACTCAGGAGGCTGCGGCCTACGACCCGACTCTGGTCGAGGCCGAACCCGATGAGTGGGACGGCGTGCGCCGCGGCGAGACGGTCTACCAGCTTCTGGTCTACTCGTTCGCCGACAGCGACGGCGACGGCGTGGGCGACTTCCGCGGCATCATCGACAAGATGGACTACATCGACCGCATGGGCGCTGCCGCAATCTGGCTCTCGCCGATTCATCCCGCCGACTCCTACCACGGCTACGACGTGACGGACTACACGGCCGTCAATCCTCTGTACGGCACGATGGCCGACTTCGAGGCTCTGGTCGCCGAGGCGCACCGCCGCGGCATAAAGGTCTACCTCGACTATGTGATAAACCACACCGGCAAGGGCCATCCGTGGTACGTCGACGCCTATTCGTCGACCGAGAGCGAGCATCGCGACTGGTATATCTTCTCGCAGAATCCCGACGCCGACGTTGCGGCCGGCAAGTTCCCGATGATTAATCCCGGCAAGGTCGAAGGCAGCTGGGTGAACGTTCCCGTCACTTCGGGCGGCACGGAGACCCGACGCTACAAGTTCACGCTCGATTGGAGCTCGGCGTCCGCGCCGAAACTGACCGTCGTCGAGACTTCGGAGCCCGTGTCGGCGGTCAATACCGACACCTCCGTACAGCGTTTCCTCTACTTCGGCACTCCGGCGCAGACGCTCCGCTTCCACAGCAAGGGAGGCAGTCTCTACGAGCTCGTCGCCGACTACTCCTCGCCGTGGGGCTTCCTCATCCGCACCTCCGACACCTCGTGGGACGGAGGCACCAAGTACGGCGCCCCGTCGTCGGCTGCGAAACTCACGCTCGGCGTTCCCTTCACGCTCAACAACACCACGGCGGCCGACATCCTCTTCGCCGATATGGACGTATGGCAGGTCTACTCGGCATGCTACACCGAGTGGATGCCCGACCTCAACTACGGCGCCGTGTCGTCGTTCCGCGAATCGGGCCCCTACAAGGCGATTCTTGAATCTGTCGAGGGGTGGCTCGACAAGGGCGTGGACGGCCTGCGTCTCGACATGGTTAAGCATATCTACTCCGACCCCGACGGCAGCGAGAATCCCGCGTTCTGGACAGGCTTCTACGAAGACGTGAACTCGTACTACCGCTCGAAGGGCCGCACCGACGACATCTACATGGTGGGCGAGGTTCTCTCGGGCGTCGGTCAGGTGGCCAACTATGCCAACGCTCTGCCGTCGTGCTTCGACTTCGAGTTCTGGGGCTGGGGCGGCGAGACGAAGCTGAGCTACGCCGTGAAGAACTCCGTGGGCCGCTACATCGCTAAGGATTTGCTGGATATACAGAGCACGCTGCTGGCCCGCAACGGCCGCTACATCGACGCCACGGTTCTCTCGAACCACGATATGGATCGCGCGGCCTCGACGCTGGGCGGCAGCGTCGACCGCTGCCGCATGGCCGGCGTCGTCTTGCAGACCCTGACGGGCCGTCCGTTCATCTACTACGGCGAGGAGCTCGCATACACGGGCCGCAAGGATAAGGGCGACGAGTACGTGCGTGCGCCGATGCTCTGGGGCGACGGCTACACGACCTCCTACACCGACAAGGTGTCGCCCGAGTACGCGACGATGCCTACGGTCGAGGATATGGAGGCCGACGACAGCTCCATACTCAATGCCTACCGCCGTTTCTGCAACCTGCGCAACATCTATCCTGCCATGACCGAGAAGGGCTCGATGACGCCCTGCACCTCGATTTACGAGGGCAGTGGCTCGAAGCTCGACGCCATAGGCGCATGGTACCGCGAGTCGGACGGCGAGCGTCTTCTGGTGCTGCACAACCTGAAATCATCGGCTTTGGAGTTCACCGTCGCCGACGATGTCGACAAGGCCGTGGCAGTCATGGGAGCCGTCAGGTTCGCCCGCAGCGAGACGGCCGCCGGCGGCAAGGTGACCATGCCGGCCTATTCGAGCGTGGTGTTCAAACTGAAATAACGGTGTCGCGACTATGAAAAGCGCTCTTTATGCTGCGATATGCGCGCTTCTGCTCGCCGCCCGCGGTTCCGACGCGGGGACTCCCTCCGGGGAGCCTCCCGTCGTGCCGCCGGGGCCCGGCACGGTAGTCGTTCCCGAGTACTTCTCGACAGGCTTCATGAAGGGCTCGACGATGTGCTTCGCGCAGTACATGCAGGACATGGGGCTCGTCTACCGCGAAAACGGCGTGCCGAAAGACCCCTATGCCTCTATGAAGGAGCACGGGGCGAACATCGTGCGCCTGCAACTCAACTACGAGCCGTTCGGCGCCTTCGACGGCGCGGTCATCGACTGGGCGTCGTGGCGCCGTGTGCTTGCCGATGCCCGCCGTGCCAAGGCCAACGGACTGGACATACTGCTCACGCTGAAACCCGATGCCGACGATTACTCGTCGCCGACGGTCGTGCACAACCTCGTGCCGGCCGACTGGAAGAGCGCGGCCGCATCGGAGACCGAGCTCGGCGACAAGCTCCACGACTGGGTCTACGGAGTGCTGTGCGACCTCGCCGCGGAGGAGATATATCCGCGCGTGGTGGCTGTCGGCAACGAGGTCAACGTCAACTTCCTCGGCGTGTCGCAGACGGCCGACGCCTCGCGCACGGGGCGCCTTCTCGCGCGCGGCTTCGCCGCCGTGAGGGAGTATGCCGCCGAGTACAACCCCAACGTCTCGACGCTGCTGCACATCGCCGACCCGTCGACCGTGGCGTGGATGGTCTCGACCGTCCGTGCCGCCGGATGCACCGACTTCGACATCGTCGGCGTGTCGTGGTACCCGGGAGCCGATATCGGCCACCGTCTGGGCGGCTATGCGTCGATAGGGGCCATGTGCTCGTCGCTCAAACAGAACTACGGCTGCGACGCCATGGTGCTCGAAACGGCCTACACCTTTCCAACCGGGTCGGTCGGCGGTGAGTGGATGGGCGACTACTGCGACAATGCCTACAACTATCCCGACTGGGACGACGCTTCGAATGCCGCGAACTACACGCCGGCCGCCCAGCGGGCATGGCTCGGGGCGCTGGCCGAAGAGATTCGCGCTGCCGGCGGCGCGGGGCTCGTTACGTGGGGCACGGAGTCGCTGCCCGACCTGCGCACCGGCAAGGCCGAGGGGCACGGCACGGGGCTCTACACCTATCCAGCGCAGTGGGCCTACGGCTCGACGTGGGAAAATAATTCCTATTGGGATTTTACGTGCGAAAACAATCTGCACGAGGGCATCGACTGGATGTCGGACGTTCGGTGACGATCGAAACCGCCGTTCGTTCGCTCATGCCGTGTTGCACGAACGGCCGGAATTGTTTATCTTTGTTAAACGGAATGAACTCTGAAATGAAAAAACTGACGCTACTGTTCTTTGCCGCCGCCTCTTTCGCAGGCTGCCGCACGATGTGTTTCGACGGCGCACCGACGGTCGGCAATACAGCTCCGGCCTGCCCGATGCACGTCGCGGCGGGGGTGCAGCACTGTTATCTTACCGACTACTTTCCGCAGTGGGACGGCGCCGACTCGCTGACCGTCTCCGACGACTGCGGCGTCGTGCTTACGCCCACGTCCGCGGATTGGAGCGAGTTCGACCTCGCGAGCGACGGCCGGACCATGGCCGCCACCATCGACGCGTGGCGCGGCGGCAGCCGTCTGTCGATAGTCATGCTCTCGGGCGAGCGCGACGCACAGGCGCAGATGTTCACTACGGGCGCCATGCTGCATATCGTGTCGCTTTCGGCATCCGTCGCCCCGCGAGACGTGGTGGTGATGTGGCAGAACTGCCGTCTTCCCGACGACTGCATAGTCGAGGTGGCCGACGGCATCGGCATCGTCGTGCCGAAGGATGCCCGTACCATGGAGCGTTCGTTCATCCGCGTGTACGCCTCGTCGGACGAGGGACTCTTCAACGACGTGCTCGTACCGCTCGACCGCGGACGCGTCGTGAAGTCGGTCGAGCGTCTCGACCGCCACGATACGCAGGCGCAGGTGCTCTACTCGCTCATGATAGACCGCTTCCGCAACGGCAATCCGTCGAACGACCGTCCGCTGAACCGCGAGGACGTGCTGCCCAAGGTCGACTACTACGGCGGCGACCTGCGCGGCGTGACCGACAAAATCGAGGACGGATTCTTCGAGGAGCTCGGAATCACCACAATCTGGATTTCGCCCATAACGCAGAACTCCTACGATGCGTGGGGGCTCAACGAGGAGCCCTTCACCCGCTTCTCGGGCTACCACGGCTACTGGCCCATCTACACCACCCGCATCGACGAACGCTTCGGCACCGATGCCGAGCTCCGCGAGCTGCTCGCGACGGCCCACGAGCACGGTCTGAACGTCATTCTGGACTACGTGGCCAACCACATGCACGTCGACTCGCCGGTGTTGCGCGAGCATCCCGACTGGACCACTCCGATGTACCTGCCCGACGGGCGCCGCAATCTCGAACTGTGGGATGACGAGCGTCTGACGACGTGGTTCGACGTCCATATCCCGACGCTCGACCTCGAACGCGAGGAGATTTGCGAGCCTATGACCGACTCGGCCCTCTACTGGATTGCCAACTACGATTTCGACGGCTTCCGCCACGACGCCTGCAAGCATATCCCCGAGAACTACTGGCGCATGCTGTGCCGCAAGATGAAGACCCGCTTCCCGGAGCGGCGTCTGTGGCAGATAGGCGAGACCTACGGCTCGCCCGAGCTCATAGGCTCCTACGTGAAGACCGGCATG
Organism: uncultured Alistipes sp.; assembly: GCA_947174295.1. GTDB lineage: Bacteria > Bacteroidota > Bacteroidia > Bacteroidales > Rikenellaceae > Alistipes. The sequence continues at coordinate 11,058 of CAMWIG010000027.1, forward strand.
ATTGACGCGCAGTTCGACTTCAACGTCTACCACACGGCAATCGACGTGCTGGCCGCCGACGGCGACATGCGCCGCATCGCAGCCGAAGTAGAGCGCTCGGCCGAGGCATACGGTTCGCACCACACCATGGGCAACATCACGGGCAACCACGACAAGCCGCGCTTCATCTCCGTTGCCGGCGGTGCCGTGTCGCCCGACGAGGATTCGAAGCTCGCCGGCTGGACTCGCGACATCGGCGTGGGCGACCCGATAGGCTTTCGCAAGCTTGCGCTGCTCGAAGCGCTGATTTGCACCGTTCCGGGCGTGCCGTGCATCTATCAGGGCGACGAGTACGGCGTACCGGGCGCCAACGACCCCGACAACCGCCGCATGATGGCCTTCGACGGCTATACCGAGACCGAGCAGGCGCAGCGCGAGACGACGCGCCGCCTGATTTCGCTGCGCCGCGGTTCGCTGCCGCTCCTCTACGGCGACATGGCGACGCTCCGCCTCGACGAGCGGACGTGGGTCTTCGCCCGTGCATATATGGGTGAGTACGTCGTCGCGGCTCTCAACCTCGACCCTGAGGCGCGCACGCTCGAAGTGTCGCTGCCCGCCTGCTTCGCCCGCGAGCAGGAGCTCCGCCCGAACTTCGGCGGCAGCGCCGTCCGCACGTCCGACGGAGGGGTGCGCCTGACCGTTCCGGGCTGCGGATTCGAACTTTTCACGAAATAGAATAAACGACAAATAACGAATAAATGCAATGAAAAAGATTCTTTTCACACTTCTGGGCATCGCGATGCTTTGGAGCTGCGGCAGCGAGAAACCCGCGCCGTCGGCTCACCCCGACTGGACGTACAACACCGTCGTCTACGAGATGAACGTCCGCCAGCTTACGCCCGAGGGCACGTTCGCCGCTGCGGAGCGCTACCTGCCCGAGCTGAAAGTCATGGGCGTCGACATCGTATGGCTCATGCCGATTCATCCCATCGGCGTCAAGGAGCGCAAGGGTACGCTCGGCTCCTATTACGCCATTTCGGACTACTGCGCCGTGAACCCCGAGTTCGGCACGATGGAGGACTTCGACAGCTTCCTCGCCGCAGCTCACGGGCTGGGCATGCACGTCATTCTGGACTGGGTGGCCAACCACACCTCGCCCGACGCCAAGTGGGTCGACGAGCGCCCGGCCGACTGGTACGTGCGCGACGAGCAGGGCAACCTGGTTGTGCAGTACGACTGGACGGACATCGCTAAGCTCGACTACGCGAACGAGGACATGCGTGCCGAGATGCGCAAGTCGATGCGATTCTGGATCGAGCGCGGTGTCGACGGCTTCCGCTGCGACGTTGCCGAGGAGGTGCCCATCGACTTCTGGCGCACGGCATTCGCCGAGCTGCGCGAGGTCAACCCCGAGCTCTATTTTCTGGCCGAGGGCGACGATTTCGACGACGAGGTCGCCAAACTGCACGATGCTTTCGACGCCTCCTACACATGGGCGCTGCACCACCTGCTGAACGACATCGCTCAGGGTGCGAAGGGCGTCGCCGAGCTGAAAGAGTACGTCGCTGCCGATGCGCAGAAGGTGCCGCACGAGGCGTTCCGTCTGATGTTCACCTCCAACCACGACGAGAACTCGTGGGCCGGAACCGAGTTCACCCGCATGGGCGACGCCGCGCTGACCATGGCCGCGCTGACGTTCTTCCTGCCCAACGGCCAGCCGCTGATTTACACGGGTCAGGAGATGGGCTACGACCATTCGTTCGAGTTCTTCGAGAAGGACGCCATTCCGGCGCTCGAAAACAACGGGTTCACGGCCTTCTACACCAATCTTTGCTGCATCCGCCACGAGAATCCCGCTCTAGCTGCCGGCGAGCGCGGCGGCGAGGCCGTATGGGTCGAGGGCATGCCCGAGAGCGTGCTGGCATTCACCCGCACCGTCGACGGCAACACCGTGCTGTGCGTATTCAACCTCTCGGCCGAGCCCGCGGAGTTCACGGTTCCTGCCGAGATTGCCGGCGACTACGTGTGCGCATGGACCGGCGAGGATTATCCGATTGTCGAGGGCGACACCATGCCTCTTGCCGCATGGCAGTGGGCTGCGAGCATTAAAAAGTAGCGGCGATGGCGGAAATGATGATTCATCCCGAGTGGAGCTACGATGCGGTGCTCTATGAAATGAATGTCCGGCAGCTCACGCCGGAAGGTACGCTGCGTGCCGCCATGGCACGGCTCGATTTCCTGCGCGAGATGGGTGTCGATGCCGTGTGGCTCATGCCGATACATCCGATAGGGGAGCGCGAGCGCAAAGGTTCGCTCGGTTCCTACTACTCGGTGCGCGACTACTGTGCCGTGAATCCCGAATTCGGCACGATGGCCGACTTCGACGCTTTCGTCGCCCGCGCCCATGCGCTCGGCATGAAAGTGCTGCTCGACTGGGTCGCCAACCACACGGCGCGCGATGCGCGTTGGATTTACGAAAAACCCGCCGACTGGTACGAGCGCGACGAGAAGGGAGAGCCTGCCGTGCCTTGGGACTGGAACGACACGGCGAAGCTCGACTACGCCAACCGCGAGGTGTGGCGCGGTCAGATCGACGCCATGCGTTTCTGGGTCGAGGAGCACGCCGTCGACGGCTTCCGCTGCGACATGGCCATGCTCGTGCCGATTGAGTTCTGGCAGGAGGTGTCGGCCGAGCTGCACCGCGTGAAACCCGACGTGTTCATGCTCGCCGAGGCCGAGGAGCAGAACCTCTTCGACCGGGCGTTCGACGCCTGCTATACGTGGCAGCTGCACCACCTGCTCAACGACGTGGCGCAGCAGAAGTGCCGCGTGTGGCCGTTGCGCGACTACCTCTACGCCGACCCCGTGCGCTATCCCGCGACGGCCATACGGCTGATGTTCACCTCGAACCACGACGAAAATTCGTGGAGCGGCTCGGAATTTGCCCGTATGGGCGATGCCGTGCAGGTCATGGCGGCTCTGACGTTCGTGCTACCGCAGGGCATGCCGCTCATCTACACGGGTCAGGAGGTGGGCTGCGACCACACGTTCGAGTTCTTCGACCGCGATCCGATTGCCGACTACACCCCCAACTACTATACGGCTTTCTACCGCCGCCTGTGCCGCATGAAACACTCCAATGCGGCGCTGCGCGCAGGAGAGCGCGGCGGCCGGATGATCGAAATCGAGAACAACGCCAAGGACTGCATGCTCTCGTTCGTGCGCGAGGTCGAGGGCAACCGCGTGGTCGTGCTGGCCAACGTCTCGCCATATACGATACATGCCGATTTCTACACGGGAATCTATGCCGGCACCTACGTCGATGCCATGACGGGCGTCGAGTCGGAGCTGCCGTCGCACGTCGAGCGCGACATGGCCCCGTGGTCGTTCCAAATACTAACCAAATGAGACCTATGAAACTGACTAAATTCATTATGCCTTTTATGGTTGCAACAATAGTTTCGTGCGCCGGTGCGCCGTCGGGCGTATCTGCCGGCGATGCCGCCGACAACGACGGCCGTGTCGACCGCGTCGAGCCGCTATCGTGGTGGACGGGTATGACCACGCCGTTGCAGGTGATGTTCCACGGCGAGGGCATCTCGTCGTGCGACGTTGCCATGGCCGCCGGTACGCGCGGCGTGCGTGTGAAGAAGGTGCACCGCGCCGACAGCGGCAACTATCTCTTCGTCGACGTCGAGGTCGACGCCTCGGCCGAGCCGGGAACCTACCACTTCATCTTCACGCCCGAGGGCGGCGAGGCCTTCAAGGTGCCCTACGAAATCGCTGCGCGCCGCGAGGGCTCGCGCGAGCGCCTCAGCTTCACGACGGCCGACATGATTTACCTGCTGATGCCCGACCGCTTCGCCGACGGCGACCCCTCGATAGACGCCACCGACGATACGACGGAGAAACCCGACCGCGAGGCCTTCTTCGGCCGTCACGGCGGCGACATACGGGGTATCATCGACCACCTCGACTACATCGCCTCGCTGGGCGCTACGGCCGTGTGGTCAACTCCCCAGCTGCTCGACGACGAACCGTCTGCGTCGTACCAAGGCTAATCGTGCCCCCTCTACTACCGCATCGACCCGCG